>NZ_JARESR010000010.1:0-231023 GCF_046028015.1 Paraburkholderia sp. RL17-383-BIF-A
CGTTATTTCGTTTTGGATGTCTCTACACGGCACGGCAACCTCTGCCTCGAAGAATAAGATACAGCGGATGCCGCAGGTGTTCTTCCTGGGCCTTCGTCCGGCGTTGCTGTTCCTAGATGCACCACCAGAGATATGGATCGGCCACCGCCGCAGTTGCCAGCGAAAGTCGGACGTCAACCAACGTGCAGCGGCCCAAAACTTAAGGCAGATGCTCGCGTAGTTCTCCTTTCGAATGGTCTGGTTCATAAAGCGTAGGCGATACCAGAAATGAAGTAGATAGAAAAAGCGAAAGGCGCCCGGAGGCGCCTTGTTTTCAACCTGCTATCTGCACGCCGAGTCTGACTTCAAGAGTAAGCGGCTCACGTGGGCCGTTCGTCCACGCGCGTGCACGTGAGGCATGATGGTGATCTGGACTTGGACTGTCAGGTAGCAGGTGTCGGCGAACTGGCTGGCGTGTGCAGCTTGTCGGCCACGCGCCACGGCAGAAGCTCGTCGACGCGATTGATTTTATGGTCAGCGATGTGAGTGAGCACATAGTCCAGATAGGCGCGCGGATCGATGTCGTTCAGTGCGCAAGTCCCGATCAGCGCGTACATTGCGGCGGCCCGTTCACCGCCGCTGTCGGAACCGGCAAACAGGAAATTCTTCCGCCCCAGGCTTACACAACGCAACGCGTTTTCCGCGATATTATTGTCGATCTCGAGCGTGCCGTCTTCGCAATATAGCGTCAGAGCGCGCCACTGGTTAAGCGAGTAGTTGATCGCCTTGGCAGTGTCGGACTTCGACGACAACGTTTCGAGCTTGGCCTTGAGCCACACTTCATAGATTTGAAGCAGTGGCCTGGCTTTCTCCTGCCGTATTCGTAGCCGTTCGGCCGCAGGTTTGCCGCGAATGGAGGCCTCGATGTCGTATAGCGCGCCAATGTATTCAAGTGCTTTTTGCGTCGTGTCGGACGGCGTGCGCACGTGGATGTCGTAGAACTTTCTCCTCGCGTGAGCATGACATGCCGCTTCCAGTACGGAGCCACCCAGGAACAGCTCATCGAAGCCCGCGTAAGCGTCCGCTTGCAGGGTCCCCCTGAAGCCGGCGAGATGAGTCTGAGGGTGGATGCCCTGTCTGTTCGGCGAGTATGCGAACCATACCGCAGCGGGTTGCGTCGACCCCGAGCGACGATCGTCGCGCACATAGACCCATAGCCGACCGGTGCGGGTCTTCCTGTTGCCCGGTGAGAGCACCGGGATCGGCGTGTCGTCCGCATGCAGCTTGGCGGCCGACACCGTATAGCGGCGCAGCGCCTCAATCAGCGGCGCGCACAACGCTTCGCATTGACCGACCCAGCGACCCATGCTGGCCCGGTCGAGCGTCACGCCGTCGCGCGCCGCAATCGCCGATTGCCGATACAACGGCTGGTGGTCTGCGTATTTCGAAACGAGGATATCCGCCAGCAAGCTTGGATGGGCGATGCTCCGCTCGATCGGAAGGCCGGGCATCGGCGGCTGCCTGATGGTGCTGCAGCATGGGCAAACGAATTTGCGCCGGATCGTGCGAACGACCTTGAACGCCGCTACGACCCGGGCGAGTTGCTCAGACACGTCCTCACCGAGCAGCTGCATCTGTTGACCGCAGTCCGGGCAACTCGATTCGGGCTCGCGCACATGATCCTCACGCGCGAGGTGCGCAGCCAGTGCTTGCCTCGAAGCCGCTTCGTCCGTCGTTGCATTGGAGGAGGAAGCGTTTGCGCCTCGAGCTTGCGCACGCTCCACGTCTGCAACGCCGCGTCCGGCGGCCAGATCCTCGAGTTGGGTCTCGAGGGTCTCGATCTGCCGCTGCAACTGCTCGGACTTGCGGCCGAACTGCATGCGCCGAAGTTTGTCGATCTGTGCCTTAAGCTGCTCGATCTCGACATCGCGTTCAGCAAGCAGACTACGGGCCTCGACCAGCAAGGCCTTCAACAATTCGACATCGTCTGGAAGATCGGCGCCGTTCGACATACGCCGTAGTTTACGAGTCCGCGGCGCGGTTTACAACATCGATAACGCGGCGGTACGACGGGGCTGTCGCCAATCGATGCCCTCGAGAAGCATCGACAGTTGTGCTGAACTCAGATGGACCTTCCCGCCGTCGGCCTGGGGCCAGATAAAACGGCCCCGCTCAAGCCGCTTCGCGAGAAGCCAGATTCCGTCCTCCGTTGCCCAGAGGATTTTTACGAGGTCGCCCCGGCGGCCCCGGAAGATGTAGACGTTGCCTCCCAGCGGATTCTCTTCAAGCGCCGTTTGTACCTTTGCGGCCAGTCCCTGGAACCCACATCGCATATCGGTCACGCCTGCAGCGATCCAGATGCGCGTACCAACCGGCAGAGACATCATGATCGCAGACTACCCAGCACGGTACGCAGCATGTCAGCGTCGACCAGGCCGTCTACCTTAACCACCGCACGGCCGATGCGGATCTCGATCGTGCCCCCAGGAGACGCCGGCTTCATATCTGGCGCTTGAGGAACCGCCGAAGATGACGCAACGACCTGCGTCAGCGCGTCACTCAGCAGTACGACCGGGAGGAGGCTGGTAGACGGAGCTTGCTGCTCGGCAAGATATCGCCGCCGCCAGGTGTACAACATGTTCGCGTTGATGCCATTCTCACGGGCCAGTCTCGCGACCGAGACGCCCGGCTCACACGCTGCTGCCGCCAGCCGATCCCGAAGCTCCCGTGGGTAATTCGGACGGCCTGCTCGACTTCCATGCTTCTTCTCTGGAGACTCTGACAAAGTGGTGTCCATCAAATCGGAAATGATGGACATCACTTTGCTGTGTATCGCAGCAACCACCTACGACGGTGGGGACGAGCCGCTTACCTTCAAGACGCGCGCGTTGCCGGCGCCACGCTATGCAACGCTGGCGCGGCAGCCGGCTGATACTCCGGCACCCAGCGCCGCAGATCGCGGCGCACTTCCTGGTCGCCCGGCACACGATGTTGCATCAGCCATGGAAGCAGTTCGTCGAGAAGATTATCGGGCGCCTCGCGCGCCTGCGCGATGCGCAGCTTCGGATGCGGTGTGCGCGTGGTTGCCTCATCGTCGGCGAGCAGCTCTTCGTAGAGCTTCTCGCCAGGGCGCAGCCCCGTAAAGACAATGCGGATATGTTCCTCGCTGAAGCCATACAACCTGATCAGGTCGCGCGCCAGATCGACGATCTTGACCGGCTCGCCCATATCGAGAATGAAGATCTCGCCGCCATGCCCCATGCTCGAAGCTTGCAGCACGAGTTGCGACGCTTCCGGGATCGTCATGAAAAAGCGCGTGATCTCCGGATGGGTAACAGTGACCGGCCCACCCTTCGCGATCTGCTGTTGAAACTTGGGAATCACGCTGCCCGCACTACCGAGCACATTACCGAAGCGCACGGTTTCGAACTGCGTGCGCGTGCTGGCCTGTTGCAACGCCTGGCAAGCCATTTCGGCGAGACGCTTGCTCGCGCCCATTACATTGGTGGGGTTCACTGCCTTGTCCGTGGAAATCAGCACGAAGTGCTTCACGTCGTGGCGTATCGCTGCGCGTGCGACACGGTAAGTGCCCAGCACGTTGTTGCGCACCGCCTGCCAAGCATTCAGCTCCTCCATCAGCGGCACGTGCTTGTACGCCGCCGCGTGAAAGAGAATGTGCGGCGTGTAGCGCGACAGCACCTGGTCCAGCAGCAAGGAATCTTTGGCGTCGCCGATCACGGGAACCACGGAGAGCTTCGGAAAACGCTCATGCAACTCTTCCGTGAGACGGTACATCGCGTATTCGGACAGATCGAACGCGATCAACTGCGCGGGTTCAAAGCGCAAAATCTGGCGGCACAACTCCGAGCCAATCGAGCCGCCCGCGCCGGTCACCATCACCACGCGACCGCTCAACAGCGCCTCCACGTGCGGCATGTCGATCCGCACCGGTTCGCGCCCTAGCAGATCTTCGAGATCGATCTGGCGAACCCGCGACAGGAACGCTTCGCCTTGCGTTAGCGTGGTCAACGCGGGCAGCACCATGGCGCGCACGCCGGCCCGCACGCACAGCGTTGCCACACGCCGCTGCGCATCCACCGACGCCGAAGGTATCGCGATGATCGCGTGCTCGACCTTCATATCCGTGGCCCAGTGCTGCAGGTCGCTAATGGGCCCCCATACCTTATAGCCGTAAATTTCACGGCCCTGCTTGGCCGGGTCGTCATCGAGCAGGCCCACGAGGCGCCATTCGCTCGAACGCGACAGTTCGCGGGCTAAGTTCGCGCCGGCGTTGCCCGCGCCGAGCACGACGACGGGTTTGCCCTGTCCGACAAGGCCGCCATAGAGATAGAACTCTTTCGACGCGCGATAGAGCGCGCGCGAACCGCCCATGGCGAGGAACAGCAGAAGCGGAGAAACGGAGAGCACGGAGCGCGGAATGATTGGATACGGCTGCGCCATGACGGCCACCATCATCATTGTGAATGCTCCGGTCAGCACGGCCTTCGCGATGCGCATCAGGTCCGGCAAGCTCGCAAAGACCCACATGCCCCGGTACAGTCCGAAGATGCGGAACATCACTCCGTAAACGGGGAGGGCCCAAACCAGGGTTCGGACAGCGCCGGACCAGAATTCGGTCGGAACGTAGCCATTGAAACGGATAAGATATGCCGCGAGCCAAGCGCCCGCGACCGCGCACAGGTCGAAGGCGAAGGCGCTAAATGATAGCCATGAGGCTTTGTGTCGAAACATCGGCGTCACACCTCAGGTTGTTCGGAATCTGCTATCCGGAATCGACGCCAGCGTGAATCGACTCCGATACCAATCAATACCAGCACGATCACCCAAGCGGCAACGCTACACCATTGAACGGCTAAAGGCCAGCCAAGCAGACTTACAGCAAGTACTATACCAGCCGCCATTACCGCGTACCACAGCAGGGCGGTCTTCGAATGCCCGAGCCCGTACTGGACCATGCGCTGGTAGTAGTGTTCGCGGTGTGCCTGCCAGATTTTCTCGCCGCGCAAAAGCCGTCGCAGGAGCGTGACCGACGCGTCGCCGATAAACGGCGCAAACACCAGCGCCGGAAACCAGATCGGCCAGACGCCCTCGCTCCAGCCCCAATAGCCGAAAGCGCCAGCCAGAAAGCCGAGCGGAATCGATCCGGCATCGCCGAGGAATATTTTTGCGGGATGAAAGTTGAAGATCAGAAACCCCGCGGCGGCCCCCGCCGCGGCGGCCGAAGCGAGGCTCAGTTCCGGCGAGGGATGGACGGCGATCGCGGCGCCGACCGCGTAGCCCGCGAAGCCGAACAGCGTCATGCCACCCGCCAGGCCGTCCGCGCCGTCCATGAAATTGTAAAGGTTGACGAGCCATAGCAGTAAAAATGACAGGCCTGCCAGCAGCCAGAGCGGCGCGGCCGCCGGGTGCGCCCAGACGAAGACGGCCACGGCGGCGAGGTGTGCCGCGAACCTGACCCGGGCGGGCAGTCCGCGCCGGTCGTCGACTTGCGAGACGGCGGCCAGCAAAGCGGCGCATAGCGCGGCAAGCCAGAGGTGCGGCGCGACCATCAGCGTCGCCACGACCACTACCGGAACGATGCCCCAGCCGCCGACGCGCGGCGTAGGCCGGGTGTGCAGCGAGCGGTCGTTGGGAATGTCGGTGGCAAGACGCCAGGCGAGGCCGGTTCTGAGCAGCGTCCACAGGATCGCCGCGCAGACGCAGGCGCAGCCGAACGCAATCAGGATCACGGTCGTCCAGTTCGGCAACGTGGAAAGGGACATCAGCATGCGCGCCTCAATGCGTGGATCGGTACCAGCGGGCTGTCGCGGCCAGCCCTTCATCGGTGGAATGGGGGGCCTGCCAGTCCAATACCGCGTGAATGCGCGCCGTATCCAGCCGCAAGGAACCCACCAGACGGTCCACCTGCGCCGTGCGGCCGCTCACGCGGCCGGCGAAGTGCAACCAGCTCGCGGGCACCGGCAACAAGCGGGCAGGTTTCTGCAGATGCCGCCCTAGGGAACGCGCGAGTTCCGTCACGGTGAGGGTGTCGCTATCGGCCACGTGGAACACCTGACCCGCGGCGCGGGGGTCGGTCGCGCAATGCATCAAGGCGTCAGCCAGGTTGTCGAGGTAGACCAGGCTGCGGCGCGCGTCGATCGCGCCGAGCGGCAGCGGCACGCCCTTCCAGATGGCGTCCATCAGCCACAGGAAGTTGGCGCGGACCCGCGGACCATAAACCAGCGGGAAGCGCACGATCACCACCTCCAGGCCACTTTCCTCGCCGAAGCGCGTCAGTGCCAGTTCGGCGGCAAGCTTCGAGCGCCCGTAGGCATCCTGCGGCGTCGGCGGGTCGTCTTCGCGTAATGGGCGACCTGCGTCGCCTTCGGCCAGCGCCTTGACGCTACTGGCGAATACAAAGCGGCGCGCGCCATGACGCCGCGCGGCCTTCGCCACGCGTAACGCGCCCTCGACGTTGGTGGCGTAAAACGCGGCGTCGGGATCGGCCGCGGTGTCGCGCATCACATGCACGCGTGCCGCCAGATGAACGACACAGTCGACCGGAAGCTCAGCGGGCCAGTTGGCGTCGATGCCGGCGAAATCCGCCTCGGTCTCCACCCACTCTGTAACGCCCTGCTGGAGTTGCCCCGCCTGCCGTACTAGTCCGCAGACCATATGGTCCGAACGCATCAGCACGCGGCACAGCGCTTCGCCGACGAATCCGTTGGCGCCCGTCACCAGCACGCGGCTCATAGCCATTTCCAGCCAAAACGATTGAAGAACTTATATGCGGACAACATGAACATTCGAATGTGAGCCGAACCTTTGCGTGCCGCTCCCCCGCCATGGTGCAGCGCGCGTACGGCAGGTACATAGACGACGCGCGTCACGTCATGAGCTCGAAGGCTTAAATCGTAGTCCTCGAAATAGAGAAAATAGCGGGCGTCGAAGCCCTTCAACTGTTTCAGCACGTGCGTGCGAAACAGCATGAAGCAGCCGCTGACAATAGGCGGATCCCAAGCGATGTCGCAGTCGTTGATCTGATCGCGCATCTCGTATCTGGCGAGACGACGCGCGAACAAGCCACGCAGCGGTGCAGGCAAAAAACCGCGCAGCAACAAATCGAAAAGCGCCGGGTAACGCCGGCAAAGAAATTGCTGCCGGCCGTGTTCGTCGCCAATCCACGGCGCGAGCAGACCCGCGTCGGCGTGCGAGTCGAGAAAATCGAGCGCCTCTCTCAACGCTTGCGGATCCTGGTCGATGTCGGGATTCAGGACAAGATGGTAGCGGCTCGCGCTGCGATCGATCGCCAAATTATGACCTCGACCGTAGCCGACATTGCCGTGTCCGCTCAGGATCGTGCAGGCCACCCGCCGGTTGCGCAATGCTTCAAGCGCGGCGCTTACGTCCGGCAAGCCGCCGTTATCAACCAGGCAGAGTTCGACGGGAAGGCCGGGCCGGCTTGCGTGCAGGATTTCGCAAGCGACTGAAAGACTGGCGAGCGTGCTCGCCAATTGCGCACGGTCTGGACGATAAACAACGACGGAGATGGACAAGCCTTCAATTTCAGGACGCGACGCGCTTGGATTCATGTGGTCTGGGAAACAGCGTGCCTTAGGGATGACATCTTTACGTTTTGGGCAACAAACAGGCAGTGTGCTCAAATCCGGTCAATTCGGCAACGAGCTTTGCTTATTGTTACTGGTGAAAGCAGACATCCGAACCGCATTGAGACATTTTTCGCGCGCCAACCTCAACGCACGTGCTCGAATTCTACAAAAACGAAGTTTCTTTTAGCTGACTTTTACCGCCCCCGTTTGACGCCTCCCATGCATGGACGCCGTGCGCATTTTTTTTGCATCGTGCAACCCGATGCCGAACAGCGCCCGCGTATGGGCGACCGCCAGGTCAAGACTTTGGGTCGCCAAGGAGGTCAGAGGCACTCGGGCGTCTGGTATATTCGTGCTTTATTGAGAATGCGGGCCTGCCTCGCTACGTACCTGGCGACCTGTCTGCGTGACGTGCGGTCGGCAACCGAGGATGTACGGACCATGATGCTTGACCAATTGCTTCGCCGCGGGAATAACAACGCCGACCTGCTTCGCCTGATCGCCGCGGCCGCAGTAATTTGGGGGCACTCCTATGCACTGGTTCCCGAACCCGGTGTTGAAGAGCCCCTTCGTGGCATTCTTGGGTTCGACTACTCCGGCTCATTGGCAGTCAAGTTCTTCTTCTTTCTAAGCGGCATTCTGGTTACCAATAGCTGGCTTACGAAACCCAGTGCAATCCGATTCGCGTCGGCGCGCATTTTCCGCATATTCCCGCTTTTAATAGTCAGCGCTATCGCAACGATCGTGATTATGGGGCCAGCGCTGACATCGATGCCGGCATCTGAGTATTTCCATCACCGCGGCGAGTTGATGCAGGTGCTTACGCACCCCTATATCGACTACAGGCTGCCAGGCTTGTTTGACCACGCGTTATTTCCGCAGGCAAACGGTTCGATCTGGACGATCAAGTATGAACTGATGCTTTATGCCACACTCATGGGCGCCGGCATGTGTGGGCTGTTTCGTTTCCGGCGGTCCGCCACAGCGGTTCTCTTGACGGTTATTCTCGTCAGTCTGATCTGGCCGGAATACATCACGACGATAGGTTTGCCCAACGTCAACAAGGGCGGGCAACTCCCGGCATTTTTTGCATTCGGTTCGCTGCTTGCGCTTTACAAGAGCCACGTACGAATCGATGCGCGGATGTGTATCGGGTTGGGAATTCTCGCCCTCGCGGTCAGGCACGGTCCTGCATTCGAGTTTGCGTTCTTACCGGCTTTTTTTATCGGTGCATTGTGGGTGATGTCTCTGGACGCTGTGAAATCCATTCGCCTTCCAGGAGACTTTTCCTACGGAGTCTATGTGTTCGGGTGGCCATTACAAAATACCTTCGCCAACCTTTTTCCAGGATCTGGAATACATGGAAACCAAGTGATGACATTTGCATGCGCTTTGTTTCTTGCGATTATATCGTGGTTCCTGGTTGAAAAGCCATGTATTGCGTTGGGTCATAAAGTCCCCGACCTTTTAATGCGAAAAAGGCAAGACGTTAAAGTAGAAGACCGCAAAGCGACGTATATGCAGTAGTTCCGGAAGCGTTTGTGATTGCAACCGAAGACGCCGCGCGATGGTGCCTGCGCTCCATTAGCCAAGGGGCCGACGGTTGGTTGCGGGACGCCCAATCAGTAATGCGCGTGGACGGTTCTTTTGCGCAAGGGCCATCCGGTCAAAGGGTCGCCCGTTTCGAGTCCCGCGACAACTAAAAGCGCATCTCATGGCCACGGCGATCCGCCGGGCCGTCCGTATCGGGCCGGGCCACAACAAGGCCAGCATATCCTGAGAACGCAAGGCGTCTATTTCATACGCCGATCAGACAGATCGAGCAACGTGGCAGCCGTTCGCGAGGATCGGTCGTCCTTGCCTCTTTATTGATTCGTTCGCCGACCGCGTATTCGCTTGCGCCCCCGTTACTATCTTCACCCCTCCACCATTGAGGATGTGGCCAGGCGAAGTTGAACGCCCTGTGCACCACGCCCTCTTTGGCCGGTCCTGACCCGCATGCCGCGAGTCGGCGTCAGGACCGCCGCGAGACTCCTCGCTGAAGTCGCGCAAAAAGCGTTCGCCTCAGCCGCGCATCTAGCTGCCTACGCCGGCCTTGCCGCGGTCACCCGACACTCGGGCTCGTCCATCCGCAGCGAAAATCCGTCCCGGCGGGGTGACAAGGGGCTCAAGAGAGCGCTGTTCCTCTCTGCCTTCGGTGCCCTGCGTGACCCAATCTCGAGGGACTACTACGCGCGCAAGGTCCAGCAGGCTAACGCCACAATCAGGCGCTCATCGCTCTTGCCCGACGACGCTGCGACGTGCTGTTCACCATGCTGCCGGACGGCACCCTCTACCAACCAAAATCCACCCCTAATGCTTGACGAATCACATAGCCCCCCCCGGCTATCAACTGGCGCCCGAAGCAAGTCAATGACGAGCCGAGTATGTAATGAAATATTACAAAAACTTTGCGCCCCCCCCTGAAAACGGTAAACTACCAAAATGACCACTAGCGCCTCCTCCAGCACTGACTTTTCATTACGGGGCTGCGCGTCGTGACCGCAAGCTTTTCGCATGGTTGCACATTTCGGCTCAATGGCCGCTCCGGCTCGGGCAAGTCTACGATAGGTCGCGCACTGCTCACCAGCCTACGCGAACGAAACATCTATGCCGTTGTTCTGGAAGGCGATGAACTACGAACAGGGTTAAACTCTAACCTTGGATACAATGCAGCCGACCGGACCGATAACTTGCGCCGGATCGAACATGTAGCGAATCTATTTCTGCAGCAAGGGTTTGTCACTATTATCGTCACAATTTCACCCGAACAGAAACACCGTGACGTTTCTCGCCAAATTCTTCGGCGGAGGTTCATCGAAGTCTTTGTGGATATCTCACTCAAGATATTCGAGGCACGAGACGCCAGAGGCTCATACAAACGAGCCCGCAGCGGGGACATTCCCGGTTTTACCGGGGTCGCGGCCTCCATGAAATACTGCTGAACCCGGATATTTCGCTCGAAACACAAGCGCTGAGCGTAGACGAATGCGTCCAGACAATTATCGATTTTTTCGAGCGGAATATCGCTCGCGACGTTATTAAATTAAATGGAAAGAAGATCTATTTCTGAAGAAGCGCGCGACACGACGCTGGTTGTCGTCCTTGGAATGCACCGGAGCGGCACCAGCGCCATTACCCGCGCCATGGAGACCATGGGGGCCGACTTTGGCTCGCGCCTCATGCCCGCGGTAGCCGGGGTCAACGACAAAGGTTTCTTTGAAGACCTGGATATCGTTGCAATCAATATGGAAATCATGGCTGCGGCATGAACGGATTGGCATGCACTGGCGCCAGTCGAACTTGACACAATCAGTCCACAACAACTCGATCAGTTGCAAACAAAAGCTCTCGCGATACTACGCGAAAAGTGCACTGCAAAAACGTTTGCGCTCAAGGATCCGCGTATAGCACGGCTACTGCCGTTTTGGCAACCCGTGTTTGCTTGCCTCGGTATGCGTGTGGTGTATGTCATCGCCATCAGAAATCCGATCAGCGTTGCTCAATCACTAGCGAGGCGAAATCAGTTCCCCGAAGCCAAGACTTATTTGCTCTGGCTTGCGCACATGCTGCCGGCACTGACGATGACCCGCGACAGCGAGCGCGTGCTTGTTGACTACGACAAGCTCCTAGATTCTCCGGTCGAAGAGCTCACCCGCATCTCGGCAAAGCTAGCCCTCCCGTTGAACCCGAAAAGCGTGGCAGAGTTTGAACAGGAATTTCTCGACAACGAGCTTCGACATACACGATACGCGTCGCAGGATCTAAATCTGATTCGCTCGGCTCCACGGCAAGTCAAGGAACTATTTGCGGCAGCAGAGAGCGCCTGTCGCGATGATGACCGAAGCACTCCCGCGCTTGATGTTTCGATTGCGAGCGCTCAACGATATCTCGACGATATCGCGCCTTTGCTCCGATTTGAGTGGCAAGTTGATCTGCAGGTCCAGCAGTTCCACAGGACACACGCGGAATCCGGCGCTCAGATTCGACGGCTCGACGACGCGTTGACCGAACGCAGCGGTCAGCTTGGGGACGCGGAGCGTGCCCTGGCGGACCGCAACCGCAAGATCGAAGAATTGGACTCCGCGCTTGTCAATCGCAACCAGCAGCTTGAAGGTTTGGAAAATGCCTTGGCAGAACGAAGCCGGCAGCTTGAGAGCCTGAATAACGCCTTGGAAGATCGAAACCGACGAATCCGGGAACTGGAGAATGCACTGCATGACCTGAATGCAACTCATGCGCAGCTCGAACACCTTTCCGGCGAACATCGTTCTCAGCAGGAAATTATCCATTCTCTCGAACAAACCCTCGCTGCGCAGGGAACGGAGCTATCGCGCTGCGCAGAAATAATCAAGCAAACTCGCGAGTCGACATCCTGGCGCGTGACAGCGCCTCTCAGGGCACTGCGCAAGAGCTTATCAGCGCGCAAAGCGTGATTTTCAGACAGACTCGCACATCATGGAGGGGAGTTGGCCGTCCCCGGACACCCCCTTCACTTCGCTGCCCTCCTATGGCGTACCGACGCCGCGGCGGCAGGCGCTGCACCACCCGTTCGCCCCCTCGCAGTCAACCGTGCGCGACGCTGCTCGATACGCGAAAACGGGGACAGATATTCGCTAACAACCTCCAATCTTTCGAGCTCCCTCTAAATTTATTTCAGATATTTGCCTGCTCCATCGTGATGTGACTGAGCGACGATTCCCACGAGCGTCTAAGCCGCTACCTGCGGATAAATGCCTGCCCCCACCCCCGCCTAGACGAATGGTGCTCCGATCGCTTCATACTGTAACAGAAAGTAAATTGTCGTAATCCCCCGATATAATCTTCGCTTCCCTTTGCAAAACCATCGTCAGAACCGCATGAATACGGCAAATTTGCTCGTCGGCACGGCCAAACCGGCAGACTTCCACGATTCGGCTATCGACAAGCTGAACGACGCTCAACTCGCCCCTCTATTCTGGAAAACGGATCGGATCGACGCGCATAGCGCGTGGAGCGGGCACATTCCGTTTGCACACTGGATCGTCAGTGCCGTTCAGCCGAGGGTGTTGGTGGAGCTCGGCACGCATACAGGGGTTTCGTATGCAGCTTTCTGCGGAGCGGCTCAACGCCTAGAACTCAATACGCGCTGCTACGCAATCGACACGTGGGCGGGAGATCCGCACGCGGGACTGTATGGAGACGATATCTTTGCGAATTTGGAGCAGTACCATCGCGCGAGGTTCGCCGCGTTTTCGACCCTGATGCGCTGCACGTTCGATGAGGCAGCACCGCATTTCGTCGATGGGTCAATCGATCTTCTCCACATTGACGGACTGCACACCTATGAAGCGGTCAAGCACGACTTCGGGACATGGAAGCGCAAACTTAGTGATCGGGCGGTTGTCCTGTTTCACGACACCAACGAGCGGCACGGTGACTTCGGCGTATGGAAACTGTGGGCGGAACTCGAGCCGCAATTCCCTTCGTTCGAGTTTCTGCATGGGCATGGGCTTGGCGTCCTTGCCGTCGGCACCAATGTCAGCGATGCCGTTATCCGGCTTTGCGAGCTCAACGACTCCGACGTTGGGACGATTCGAAACCGATTTGCCATGCTAGGCGAGCGCTGGGAAGTTGAACAGCGTGAAATGGGAAATATTGAATATTTCACCGCCCAAGCTCAAGCACATGCACATTCCCTGAGTGACGCGCAGGCTCTAGCCAAAGCAGAACTTGAAAATGCGAAAGCTTCGGCCAACGCAAATACCGAAGAAGAAAGAACTATCGAGCGGCAAATGGCGGCCCTCATCGTGCAAGCGGAAGTCAAGGAGCGAACGGCCGCGACACGCGCAGCCAAACTAGAAACGACGCTTGCCGTGGAAAGAAAACGCCACGCACAAGCTATCGAAGCGGCGCACGAACATCATGCACGCGAGATTTTGGCCATGCAAAGTCGCCTCGATGCCGCTTTAGCAGTCGGCCCCGCGCTCGAGCGGGCGGTTGCTCATGAGCACGCGCAACGCATGGCGCTCGAATCGAGCGTGTTTTGGCGTCTCTCGCGCCCGGCGCGAAACTATCTCACGTCGCATCCGAAATTTCATCGTAATGCGACCCGCGTTGCCAAGATCGTCACGTGGTCGTTGAGAGGTCAACTTCGCGCGAAACTTGTTGAGCGGAAACACCGGTTGGAAGACACGGCCATCATTGATCGATCTGATCTGTTCGATGCAGGCTGGTACGTCGCCGAATATCCCGATGCCGCGGCCTCTGGTCTGCCGGCAGCGCTGCATTATGCGTTGGTCGGGACCGATCGTAGAAATCCAAGCCCCAGGTTCGACGCCGATTGGTATCTGAGCCATAACCCAGATGTGCGGGCTGCACGAGGCAACCCCCTCGTCCATTACGAAACGCAGGGACGGGCACAAAATCGCGCTATTCAGCCGGTTCGAACGCCACTGCATGGCCTTGCCGCCGTTGGCACGCAAACAGACATTGCACCTCGCGAGCACCAAGTTGATGCGTTCGGCGCTGAACATGCTACTGATGTCCGTGATTTGCTCTCCAATCACTTTGCCTCGACCGGTCCTCTACGCACGTATTTCGTAGCCGGTGACCCGCTGCGCATTACAATGGTCACCGACAGCATTGGCCCTGGAAGTTTATTCGGTGGCGTCGGCACCGCGATTGTGTTTGCGGCCTCGCTCGCGAAACATATTGGCGCGCGGTTGCGCTTGGTTACGCGCACAGAGCCGGCTGACCCAAATGCGTTCGGCGACATCCTGCGGTTGAACAATATTCATTGGCAAGACAACATCGATTTCATCTTTTCGGGTACAACTCAAGGGCGCGAGGTGCCGGTAGGGTCCGACGAAATATTTGTCACGACGTCATGGTGGACAACGCGATCGGTGCGTCAGATTGCCAGTCCTGAGCGAATCATCTATCTGTTGCAAGAAGATGAGCGAATGTTCTACGCACATGGCGATGAGAGACTTCGCTGCATTGAAACGATTAGCGATCCGGACATTCGGACCGTGGTCAACACGAAGCTGCTGTTCGAACACCTGACGACGGGCCCTGCTGCACTGGCGACCGTAGCCCGAAATGGCGTATGGTTCGAGCCCGCATTCCCGACTCTGTTTAGTGGTCAAAATCCGCCCAAAGTCACAAAAGGCGTACGGCGGTTTTTCTTTTACGCTCGCCCCCACAACGCACGAAATCTGTATTGGAGAGGCCTCGAGGCCATCAGCGCGTGCCTTGAAGATGGTTCACTTCCCGCGGAACAATGGGAGTTCCATTTTGTTGGCAAAGATATGCACGACATTGTGCTGCCTCATGGCGTCCGGCCACACCTCCATCAAAACCTGCCATGGCACGAATATATCGAGCTCGTTCGGACCATGAATGTTGGATTATGTCTGATGGATACGCCGCATCCAAGCTACCCGCCCTTGGATCTGGCAGCCACTGGCGCTGTCGTTGTGACGAATCGCAGCGGACTCAAAACATCGCTTGAACAGTATTCCGCCAATATCCTGTCCGCGGACCTTAGCGTTGAGAGTCTAAAGCAGGAAATTGTCAAAGCAGTCGCGTTGGCAAACGATCCCGTGAAACGAGGAACGAACTTCGCGCAAAACAGAATTGGTGCAAGCTGGTCGGAATCGCTGCGTCAGTGCTTGCACCACCTCTACCCGAATACAGCCTCGGAGATACATCATGTTTGAGTCTGCGCTCGTCAACCGAATCGAATACAGCGATCCGTGGAACCTCGAGTTTGATCAGCGCTTTTCCATGCTGAACAGCGCGCCGACGCGCGTCGCGTATTTTTATGAGAAACCAGACACCAGCACTTTTCGGTATAGAGTGTTCAACATGGTGCAGGCTCTCAACGTAGGAAAAAGCGTTTCCGCGTCTTGGTTCCATAACGAGGACATCAAACGCATGCACGAAGTGATTGACCGGGTCGATGCGCTCGTGTTCTGCCGCACCAAGTACACACCTGCTATCGCCCAATTGGTGGCCCGTGCAAAAAACCGCGGCGTGCGGGTTCTGTACGATGTAGACGATCTCGTGTTCAACGCGGACTATGTTCACCTCGTGCTCGACACATTGGATCAGGACGTTAACTTTGAACCGTTGCTCGACAACTTTTTCGCCTACTGCTCGCGAAATGGCGCGTTACTGCGCGCATGCGACGGCGCGATTACGACCAACGAATTCCTGGCCACGCAGATAAAGGCGTTCGCCCCGCATGCCACGGTCGGCGTGGTACCGAATTTTCTCAACCGCGAACAGCAAGAGGTATCAGAACAACTCTTCGCGCGAAAGGAAGTCACGGACTTCGCATCCCAGGCCCCGTACCATATCGGCTACTTTAGCGGCACACCTACGCATCGCCGTGACTTCGCGGTGGTATCGCCGGCGGTGACCCGACTTCTTGAGCAGTACGACGACATTCGCCTGGTCATTGTCGGATTTCTGGAACCGGGACCGTCGCTTGAGCGCTATCGGGATCGCATCGACCAGTACCCACTGCAAGATTTCTTGAACTTGCAACATCTGATCGCTCAGACCGAGATCAATATTGCACCGCTAATCGACAACACGTTCACGAACTGCAAGTCTGAACTCAAATTCTTTGAGGCCGCGATTACCGGCACCATATCTATAGCCACGCCTACTTTCACGTTCAAAAATTCAATTATCGACGGTGAAACTGGATTTCTTGCGAGCTCTCATGAATGGGAATCCAAGCTGTCGCAAGCGTTGACGCTGCTGCGCAACAGGAGTGAGTACGCGAAGATGGCAATTGCAGGATTCAACTACGCCAGGCAGAAGTATGGCTGGGATCAACAGAGTGATGTGATTGAGGCGGCTCTCTTCGGCGAGAGGGTTGTATCCGGAACAGAGACCCGTACGCTTGAAGCGGCATAGGGCTGCCACGGAATCAGCATAGGATTATCTTCAGGGTACTTTTCATAGTTTGCTACGCGGTCGAGAGAGACCCTACAAAAATGGAGACGTTCATGGATCGCAGAGATAAGTTGATTGACGGTTTGAATCTTCAAACGGCTGTCGGCGTCGAGATTGGAGCTCTCTGCAATCCAGTCCTAACAAAGGCTGATGCGGCGGTGTTGTATGTCGACTATACTGATGCGGACACGCTCAGGCGACATTACCACGGCAATGCATACGTCGATCCAGCTAAAATCGTCGAGACTGACGTGATTTGGGGCTCAAAGACATTGAAGGAGTCTTTGAATCGAGAGATCGACTTCGTCATTGCCTCCCACGTTGTGGAGCACGTGCCGGATCTGATAGCTTGGCTTAACGAACTACATTCTGTTTTGTCACCCTCTGGCGAGATCCGGCTCGCCGTACCGGATCGCCGCTTCACCTTCGACTTTTTGCGAAGGGAAACACAGCTTGCGGAAGTTTTGGCCGCATACCTGGTCCACGCCCGTGTTCCGCAACCTTACTTTATTCTCGACTATCTTCTGAATGCCGCTGCAGTCGATCCAATGGCTGCGTGGCGAGGAGAAGTGAGTGCCAGTAATGTTACCCCGACTGCCGATGTAATAGGTACACTAAACCTTGCTCGCGACACTCTGCAGACCGGAGCATATTGTGACGCGCATTGCTGGGTCTTTACGCCACACTCGTTCGCAACCTTGCTGGCGCAACTTGGCGAAGCGGGGCTTATCTCGCTGAGTTGCGAGCAATTCTTCGACACGGAGCCCAACACCATAGAGTTCTTCGTATCGCTTCGAGTCTGTGAAGATAAAAAGCGTATCGTGGAAAGCTGGCGGCGCATGGCTGAGGCGCGTAACGCCGATGTTGCTCACTCTTCGCAACATTCAGACATTCGCACACTCACCGACGAACTGTCGGTTGTAACAGATGCGCTTGCGCTTGCAAAAGCCGATACCCATCGCTTACAACAGAAACTCGAACTGACCGAAAGCCGCTTGCAAACTGCGCTTGAGGCGATTGACTCGATACATCATTCGAATTCGTGGCGAGTGACGGAGCCGCTGAGAAAAATGAAGACAAGGTTTAACCGACGTGCCAGTCGATAACCAGACTTGGGAACAGCTCGTCCGCTTCGTACGCCGATGCTATCGACGCCACCCGCTGTTCCCCTTGGCGGCTTTCCGTCCGCGCCACAGTGAGCCGTTGTGGTCACCAATTGTCTAGTGGAGATAATACCGCACGATAATCGCGCGAACGAGGTCCACAAACGTATACGCTGGGAACACGCTCACACCTAACAGGCACGCCTGCTCAACGATGCGGAATGCACGTACTGTATCCCGCCCCCTAGCGATGAGGTTCGGAAGCGCCAAGCCGAACAATGGGAACAATGCCAGAAAATAGCGTCCCTGTACGCCCTCCACGACCTGCTGCCCGACGGGAGTCCATGTCAGATAAAGCGAACCGAAGATCATACCGACACACGTCAGAATCGACACCGCGATAGTTGCCCGGTCTGCGGCCCGTTTTCCCTCTGGCAAACTCGGCTGCAATACAGTCGATACGAGGGCAAACATCAGCATGACGGCAGCTGCCCTGTAATACCCCGGGCTCATGTATGCGTCAAGCCAGCCAAGAATGCCGACAAAGCTCTGATAGTAAAGTGTTGCATTTTGACGAAATGTGGCAATGGCAATGCTGGGAATATTGAGTGGAGCATGCAACAGGAATGCCACTTGCCCCGCCACTGACCGCGGTGGTGGCACAGGAGCCCATGCCGCATTGCCAAATATCGTAGTAGCGACGATGGCCACCAGGCCGACCGCAGCACACCAGACGGCGCGCTGCCATAATCCATAACTCTGCCCGTCGCGGCCGACACGGAGGGCCGGACAGAAGATAATAAGTAAAAGACCCGCATAGGGTGGTCGCGCCGATATGCACAATATCAGCGCCAAGCCAGCTATCACGAGTTTGCGCGCGTCCAGTTTCCATCGCTCGCTGAGAAACCGCTCAAGGTAAGCGATCAGCAAGAAGCAGACCGGGAATACGGATACTTCTTGGCTGACCGACGAGAAGATCATCAACGTGGAAGGTAAAAGCGCGGTTGCAAATATAAGTGGACGAGTCCTCCTACCGATGGCCAGTGCCCAGCACGTCAGCGCTATACTCATGGCCAAGCCAAGGGCACAAACCACCATGAGCGTGTTTCGCACCGTCATCCGAAACATTTGCCCAATCTTCACGCCTAATGCCTGTGGCAGATAAGCGTACGCCGGGTAAATAGCGGTATTTGGAAATTCGGCGATCCGAATCTCGTTTGTCCAGCGCTGGCCGTTGGCGACAGCGAGCATGGCCGCGGTAACCTTCACTTCAGGGTGAGCTGCGATAGGGTCGAACAGCCGGGAGAATGCTATGGCACCGCCATCAATGGGTCCACCAGACGTCGCGCCGAGTTTTTCGCCTAGCAGATGGCCTTCAGAAATCTGGATTACACGATAGAAGTGATTGACTGCATCCGGCGTCTGGAACGGAGGTGTTGCAACAATTAGGAAGAAGCCCAGCGGTAACGCGAAGCAAAGATATAGCAAATGGAGACGCTGACCTTCGATGATTCGCACAAGCTGATTTAGTACCGGCATATTTGCTCAGTCTCCCCTATCGGGTTATCGCCGTCCGGCGCCGGAGTGTGTGATTAGGACGCACATGCAATCGCATGTATTGCTGAATTTGGAGCGTTTGTGACGTAGTGGCAACAGATTCGAGAAATGTCCACACGAATAGAACCATCGGCCGAGCGAATTGTACAACCCACGATATGCACCGTGCGAGTGTGTGTGCAATGCACTGGCTTTCACCGTCGCAACGCCCCACGCGCATGTAAGCAACGAGAAGCAATAAATTCGACACGCACATTCTAGAGATGCAAATCCTTCCGGATACAATAGTCGTCGCTCCAGTCGCCACATGGTGTTCCATGCTTTTTGACAGTCTCACAAACTTTCACGAACTTCAAACCACCCCATGTCTGAGAAAATTGCCTCTCCCCACATAGCCGTCGCCATCCCATGCTACAACGAGGTTAGAACGATTTCCATCGTGATTACTGATTTTCAGCAGAGCTTACCGAATGCCGAGATCATTGCCCTCGACAACAATTCGACTGACGGAACAGCAGAAGCGGCTCGTGCAGCGGGGGCGCGAGTCATTGCGGTGCCGTTACAGGGCAAAGGTAACGTGGTGAGAAGAATGTTCGCCGATGTCGATGCTGACGTTTTTGTCATGGTCGACGGCGATGCGACCTACGACGCAGCGGCCGCCCCGATGCTCGTCAGCTATTTGCTCGAGAACGGGCTCGACATGGTGGTCGGCTCACGCCTGAGCGACGAACAGACGGCGTACCGGCTTGGCCATCGGTTCGGTAACGTGTTGCTGACCCAATGCGCAGCATCGATCTTTGGAAGAACGTTTAAGGACATGCTGTCGGGCTACAGGGTCTTCTCCCGTCGTTATGCAAAGAGCTTCCCCGCGCACTCGGCAGGCTTTGAAATCGAGACGGAATTGGCTGTCCATGCCTTGGGCATGCGAATGCCGACGGCGGAGATTGAGACGACCTACAAATCACGCCCCGAAGGATCTGAGAGCAAGCTCAACACCTATCGAGACGGGTTCCGAATTCTTATAACGATTCTGAAGCTATTTAAGTCAGAAAAGCCGTTCGCATTCTTCTTCGCAGCTTTTGCAATCTGCATGACTCTGTCAATCGGGCTCGCCCTCCCTGTCTTTCAAACCTATATCGAAACGGGGTTGGTGCCTCGCATTCCGACCGTTATCTTCTGCAGTGGATTGACGCTGTTTGGCGGCATCCTGCTTACCTGTGGAATCCTCCTGGACACGGTGACACGCGGCCGTAATGAAATGAAGCGGCTAGCTTACCTTTCGATACCTCTATTAAAAGGCACTCAACATGAATGCTAATATGAGAGGTCAAATATTGCGCTTTACTATCGCCGGTGCTGTTGGCTTTGTTGTAGACGCTGGCATTCTTTACCTTGCGCTCAAGGCGGGAATCGGAGCGTATGTAGGGAGGGCCATCTCCTTTCTCTGCGCCGTATTTGCAACCTGGCAGATCAATCGCCGCTACACCTTCAGGCATGCAACCAGCCAGTCGGTTTGGCGGGAGTGGATTGAGTATCTGCTAGCCATGATGCTGGGCGGCGCGTGCAACTATGGCATGTATGTCGTCGCCATGAAGCTCGTTCCGGCCAGTGCGCTTACGCCACTGCTAGGGGTCGCCGCGGGTTCGATAACGGGAATGGTTGTGAATTTCACTACAGCAAGAATATGGGTTTTCCGGCACAAACCCGCGGACAAGGCTTAGAGACTTGCGGGCCGAACACGTAAAGACCGCGAGCGACATAGCTAACGGTGGTCTTTGCTGTGCCCCCTGTCATCCAAACCGGTCTATACGTGGCGGGAATGACAACTCGAACGTCGCGCTGGCGGCCGACAGCGCAAGATTGGGGTTGTAGCTGCGATCCTCAGATAGAACGGCGTTGCTGGCCGCAGCAGAACGCCGACCGCCCTCCGGCAATGCCGATTCCGTGTTCCCAACGCTTCCGCTGAACACGACTCTTACCGTGGGGGCGAGTATGTTACGCAGACCTGCGGCCGCCACGCGCAATGAGAGCCCTACTTCCGGGCGCAGCGAACCGGCCCCTCCCGCGCCCACCCCTCCCACACTCAATAAGACTTCCCGTCGAGCGACTACACAAACATTTGGCAGAGCAGACACCACGTGCGTCAATACGGCTCGTCCAAAGTACCCGATATCACGCGAGTCAATTCCGGCTTGGGCGGGCGCAGCGGTTCCGCTCGACATCATGACCATGCCGGCCGCGCAGACCGTTCCGTCAGGCTTGCACAACAGCGGCCCAGCCAATCCTGTTGTCTCCCGCATCGCGTGGCTCAACAAGACATCCAACCACTGGCCGGTCTTAATCTCAACGTTTTCATCGAGAAGACAGACGCACTCACAGTCGATTCTGGTCACTAGGTCGTTGATTATTTCGGCCGCTTCAACGGTATCCCGCGCGTTGCATACCAGCATACGCTGCGCGTCGGCAGGCAGCATCGCGAGAATCCAGTCGGCGTCCGTTTTTGTGCCGAGCGCAACGATCGAAATCCGGTAATTGGCATAACGGGTGTTTGCGAAAACGCTCTTCAGACACACGCCCAAGGCCCTGGTATTGCCACTCGAACTAATGACAATATGCACCCCAGGTTCAAACCGAGGCATTCCGTAGTCGATCCGGACAAACGGAAACTCCTTTGAAGGAGCGACGACTTCGGCATTGATGCGCTGGGCGGCCAAATGATCGGCTATCGCGGTGACACTCGCACGAACCGCATAAGGCTTTTCGTCAACGCTGACGGCAGTACTGCCCTCGATCGTTCTCCAGTGGTACAGCACATGCGGAATGTGCACCACCGCCTCATTGCCCACCGCGCGAACACTTCTCAGCACGAGATCGTGGTCCTGACTGCCCTCTAGTCCTTTGCGAAATCCGCCTATACCACGAACGACCTGTGTTTCAAATACACCGAGATGGGAAAAGAAATTTTGCTGAGTGATGAGCTCCGGATCCCAATCCCCTTTGAAATAAGGCGAACTTCTTTGCCCAGCCGCCGATATTTTGTCTTCGTCGCTGTAGAAGATACGCCCTTCAGGATGCGCATTGATATATTTCACAACCATCGCGAGCGCATGCTTCGGCAGCACGTCATCGTGATCCAGTAATGCAATATATTCGCCCGTGGCAAGCTCAACCGCGCTATTGCTCGCTTCGCAGATATGTCCGTTCTCTGCCCTGAAAACAACGCGTATCCGGGGATCCTTCCTCGCGTACTCGACAAGCATCTCCCGAACATGGAGTTCCGACGACGCGTCGTCCGCGATACAAAGCTCCCAATCTGGATATACCTGATCAAGCACCGATTGAATCATATCGGCCAGAAACTGCGCCGGTGTGTTATAGACCGGCACAACGATGGAAATGAGCGGTTTGCGCATCAAGCCTGCCACCTCTGCCTGCAATTGCCCGAGATCAGCTGTTTGAGGTGAATCGTATGCGACCACCCATCGTTGATAGCCGGATTGTCTCGCCGAAACGCGGGCAATCTTCCGCAGAGCGCCACGCCAACCTTCACGGCGAATGAGCCTGCCGACAGCGCGCAAAGAGCGCCCCACTCCGCCATTGGACGCGATTCGGGCTGCCGCACCACTAAACACGTCAGTAATGGCGCCCAAGGGATACTTTCGCTTGGTGATCATCTGGATTCCAAATGGCTTAGCATTGCCAAACCGACGCGATGCGTAGGCGCCAGGCTCCTTTCACGCCTGCACAACTCAAACCCAAATAGTCTCTCGCGACCCATAAGCATCCGTCACGACTCAACAGCCAACGCAGGCTCAGACGGACGAATCGCAACGCTCATCAGCAAGCCGCCCAATTCTTGCGCTTGCTCGTCGAACAGGCGAATCTGTCCGGCGTACGGATTGCGAAAATCGTCGAGCCGGGTGGGATCGGCCAACAACGCACCAATCGCCTCGGCGAGCTTTGTCCCATCATCGTCCAACGGGATGATGTCGCCATTCTCACCGGGGAAGATATCTTCGACCGCACCGCCAGCATCGGTGGAAATCACCCACACATCCCGAATCAGCGCCTCGCGCACCGAAAGTCCGAAGCTTTCCTTGCACTGTGTGGGGAACAACAAAACATCGATATCGTTGAAGAAATTGTCGATGGTTGCCTGCGTGTACGACGGAACGATTTTCAGCGTACCGGGAACATTCCACGTGTGGGTATCGATGGAATGTCTTCCGAGATTAAGCACGTTGTCAACCACACGCAGTTCGTAGTTGGAGTATCGAAGACTCTTGAAAGCTTTCTTGATGACTTCTGCTCCCTTGATCGGAATCTCGCCCCCTACGTAGCCGAAACGCAAAGGCCGGCTCCTCAGGGATTCGCGCTGTATACGCTCGCTAGGCGGACGAATTCCGTTCTTGTTGACCACAATTTTTGCGGGATCGAAACCATTTTCCGCGTACAACTGCCTAGAGAATTCGCTGGGGGCGATCAACAACGCAGCAGACGACAAAATCTCGTGCAACCGCATCTGCCGATAGGTATTGAGGCCTGCGTCGCTAACGCACGACGCGCACACGTTAGTATCGATCTTCCGCTGATTGCAATACCGGTTCTCGCCTGTGATCATGAAATGGCGCCCACAGATCCACCATGCATCGTGCAGCGTCACAACGAACGGAATGCCTTCGTTCTGGCAAATTTCCGCGATTTGAGCGCCGATACCTTGAATGCTGTGCAAATGAACTACACCAGGACGCACAGCGTGGACGACTTCCGAGAACGCGCTAAGAGAATGCGGATTCTCGAATCCGAACGACGGATCATTTTCATGCGGCAACCCCATCGCAAAAGCGCTGGCTGCCGTTGATTCATATCGAACCAGTTTGTAGGCGGGCACATCGCTCGTTGGCAACGAAGTGAACATAAAGTAGTCGATGTCGTCGCCTTGATTCAAGCGCCTTGCCATCTCCTCCGCGATGACGGTGGCACCGCCAAAGCTCCTCGGCTCGAAGTAGATGTTCACCCCCAGCACGCGCACCTTCGTCGTTTCGCGCTGATACGGTGCAAGTATCGGGGCGACTTGCGTGTTCGCAATAGTGTGCGGCGCATAATCTATGGAAACGTGATCGTAAGCCCGTTGAGCGACTGCTTCACGCAATCCGACGTCGTCGATCATTGCAAGCAGCACTTCCTCCCACTCGCCCAGACTATCGGGAAGATAACCGGTGTCGCCGTGCCGGATCGCCGTTCTGAAAGCGGCCCTTGGCGAACACAAGGACGGTAGCCGAACGATAGAAGCCTCGAGGTACTTGATGTTCGACTTCGCATCGTTGAACACGCTATCTTCGAGTGGCGCGATACTGATATCGCATTCCGACAGACGCTTGAGATATGTCGGGTAGTTGGACAGGGGCAAACGCTCAATCTGTCCGCTTACCTCAGCGAAATCAGGCGGCAGATTCAGTTCTCCTAGTACCCGGAATCGAACGTCAGGCCTTGCCTGCAAGACGCGCTTGATAGCTGGCGCTGCAACGCGGAAATCGGCGTCGTGCGTTTTCGTGCCCGATCCGTATGCAATACGGACGAGCCCATCGCTCTGTCTAGATTCCCCATTGATGCGTCTGGCGACACGCACTGTCTCTTCATCGAGCGCATTCTCGACCACAAACGCCTTTGCCACGCCTGCGTCGAGCATTGCGTCGGCGATTCCCGTAGTCGACGCAATGCCAAAGTCGCAGGCCAGCATGGCTGCGCGATACAGAGGCACACCGGACAGCACGCCCTTTTTTGCCTCGGAATTCAAATCTCTCAGATTGGAATTGCGGATGTACTTCTCAGCATCGAAGATGATGTCATCCACCTCCCAGAACGTCACCAAGCCGCGTGCTTTTGCCTCCGCGATCACGCTGAGCGGTTCCGGAAATCCGGGTACGCGATAGAAGAATGCGACGGAATGTGTCTGCAACAGGTCCCGGCAGCTTTGAATATCGTTCCAACTGACTACGCTGCAGTCGATCCCCAGATCCTGGATCATCTGCTGCTTCTGGGTCACACGATACTTGAGACACTGTGGGATACTCGTCTCCGCGATAATAAGGACGCGCAGTCCCAGCCGATCAAGCGCAGGTGCGGCTGGTGGCAACTTGAATACTGGCAACAGCAGCCCGCCTGCCGCGCCACCGCGCAGCAATGTACGCAGCCCGTGGCGCCGGGGCGCCGCAGCAATCTTGCGCAACGTTGTGGTCCACCCTTGCGACTTCACTGAGTCTCTAACAATAGCTGCAAGATTTCTGGCTGTGGACACAGCAGCACGTGGACCAGGCAAAGATGTGGCTACCACCCGCACTGGCGCGGTGAGCCGCCAGGATGTCGAGCCACGCAAGGCAGCGACTTCACTGTTAGCTCGCTGCAGCCGCTCGGCCGCTTCACGCAGTGAAACAGTCTGTTCATCGAGTTCTTCTTTGAGATCGGCGAGTTGCGCTTGCACCCTTTTCTGCTCCATCTCGCTGTCACGCACCCTTGCCTCCGCCGCCGCAAGCTGACTGCGTTCAGTCAAGAGTTCGTTGTTCTTGGAAAAAAGTTCGCTGTCCTTTCCAACGAGAGTCCTTCGCGCCTCATCCAAGGCGAGCGTTTTTCGCTCCAACTTGCCAAGCGCATCGTCCAACGATTGCTGAAGTGTGATCGCCCTGCCCAGACGCCCGTATGCCTGCCGAATCTTTGCAGCATCAACACCGCGTGCTTCACACAGCGTTCGAAGAGCGTCGGGAATATCGTCACCAACCGCCAGCACGCCGAGACCATGCCCGTGAAGGAACTCGAATGCCGGATACTTGACGCTTAGATCATCCCAAAGCCGCCATACGCCGAAATCCTGCTCACGAACATTACTGTCGTGAAGAAGAACAATCCCGCGACGCGACATCTTCGGCAACCAGGTTTCGAAGTCATGCCGCACGCTCTCGTAGTCATGTTGTCCGTCAATGTGCAGCAGATCTATCGATCCATCCGGAAAATGCGCCAACGCCGCGTAGAACGTCGATTTGATAAGTCTGGAGAAATGCCCGTAGTTTCTGTCGTTGTATTGACTCAGTTCCAGGTAGACTTCGTCGCCGTAGAATCCAGCTTGTGCGTCGCCTAGCCAACTATCAACGGCAAAACAGCGTGTGGGCAACCCAAGACGTTCGACCGCCTGGCACCACGCCATATAGGAGAAACCATTGTGCGTACCCAGCTCTACCAGCGTTGACGGACGCAAAGTACTCATCAGCCAGAATGCAAACGGCCCATGCTCCAGCCATGCGGACATGACAATTCGATGTGGCCACCAGAGCGACGCAGGAGACACGACAGCGCCAAGCGACTCTGCATCCGGCTGACTATCAAATTTTGCATTCCCTGACATCATTGCGATTAAACCCTAAGAAACGGTTGCGAAACCTAGCCCATCCGAATGTGGAACTGGTCAGCCAGCCGTCTGTTGCTCATAAGCAGCGACGACTTCCTCTACCGGCCCGAAGGCGCGTACGCGACCGCGCTCCATCCACAACGCCTTGTTGCAAACCTTCCTGATTTCGGGATTCGAATGCATTGCCAGCACGACGATTTCAGCGCGGCCGTGCAGATCAGCCAGGCGCCCTTCTGCTTTGTGCATGAACGACGCGTCACCCACCCCCATCACTTCGTCCAGTAGAAGAATCTCTGCGTCGACTGCGGTCGACACGGCGAAAGCCAGTCGCACCCTCATGCCGCTCGAATAGGTTCGCAACGGCAGGTCAAGGTAATCGCCAAGCTCGCAGAATTCCGCGATCGCCTCCTGCTTCGCGCGAATTTCCGCATCGGACATGCCAAGCAGCAGGCCGCGCAAGCGGATGTTCTGCATGCCCGTCGAGTTCTCGTCCATTCCGAGGCTGATGTCGAGCAGCGGCACAACTTTGCCGTTGCTCGTCACCGTCCCATTCGTAGGCGCATAGATGCCAGCCATCATGCGTAGCAACGTAGATTTGCCGGCGCCATTGTGGCCGATTAGCCCAATGCGGTCGCCACTTTCGAGCCGCAGGTCCACGCTATCGAGCGCACGAACGACGATCACGCCGTCGTTGCTTTCTGCAATCGTGTTCCGGCGCCCCATGCGCAACACTTTCTTTTTCAGCGAACGTCCCTGCACGTCATAGATGGGCAAGTCGAGCGTCGCGCCCTTAAGTTCGATATACGCCATGATTTGCCCTATTAGACCCAGTACGGAATGCGCTTCAAGAAACGGCCGGTCAATGCGAGAGCAAAGAGCCAGCCAAGTATTGCCATCGAAATCGCCACGATCCATGTCAAAGGGCTCGGAAACTGCCCGATCAGGGGAGCGCGCACCAGTTCGACAAGATGCGCTAGCGGATTGAACTCGACAATGAAAGAGAAACGACGCAGTGAGTCTGGCCGATAGATGATCGGCGTGATGTAGAACGCGATCTGCATGACTGCTGCAACGATCTGTGGCAAATCACGAAACCGCGCGGAGAGCAAAGCGGTCACCATCGCAATCCAAAGCGCGTTGATCAGATACAGAATCAGGGCTGGAATGAAGATCGGCAACGTGATCCAGCTTTTCACCCCGAATACAATGAGCAGCACAAGAACGATTAAAAAATTGTGCGCAAGAATCACAAGATTGCGCCAAACCACTTGCAGGATATAGATCAGCTTCGGCGTTGACGCTTGCCGGATATATTGCCCGCTATTGATGTATGCGGTGCTGCCCTCGATAACGATCTGCGAGAACGTACCCCACATCACAAGGCTGATAGACAGAAACGGCAGGTAGTCGCTCATCTTCTGGCCGAAGAGCGAGCCGTAGACGACACCAATGGAACCAATCATCACGCCCATGCTGATAGTCAGCCAAAATGGCCCAACTCTCGAGCGTGCATAGCGCTGCCGGACTTCCAGCCAGCCGAGTAGCGTCCAAAGGCGCCATGATGCGACGCTTTGTTTCAAATCGACAATTATCAGGTTAAACATTGCGGGCTTCTAGATTCGTCTTCGTATTAAAAGAGGGAGGTAACGGTGTATTGCGTCGCATTGTGTCGTGTCATTGTTTCTCCAGAGGCCCTAGGCGCCCCATCAGACCGTGTCGGATGCCGTGAAATGCCATGCGCAAGTGCGCAAGACGTGGTCGCAGGAACAACCCATAGACAATCAGGCGAACAGGAAACTTGACAAGCTCCGTGGACTTCCACGTCCACGGAACATAACCGCGCTTGATCAACGCAACCGCGTTACGGAAGAGATAGTAGTGTCGCAGTGGGCTATGACTCGGATACCGTCGTCCGAATACTCGAACTGGCTCACCACCCAATTCATGAGCAAGCCGGAATTCAGGCGCACCCAGTACCGTGAAGCCTTTCGCGCGCGCTCTGACACACCACTCCAGATCAACCAGATCGATGAACAACGCATCATCCATTGGGCCAATCTCTCGCCACACGTTCAGATTGATGCACGACCCCGAGCTGATCAGGAAATCAACATCGATCGGACGCGTGCCGACCGGCGCAACCCGCCGCAGTGTCAAATAGCCAAACCGCACGAAGGGCGCCACTCCGCCCAGACGAGCGTCCTCATAAGCCGGGCCAATCAAGGCAACGCGCGAGTTGCGGCTCAGCTCCTCGTCAAGCAGCCGCGGCAACCCCTCAAGCAATTGCGTGGAAGGTTCGCTATCCTGATCGAAGATAAGCGCACACTTGCAACCCGCGCTCATCAGCAACTCAACGCCCTGATTAATTGCGGTCGCGATACCGTGGTTCACCCCATTGGCGACATAAACTATCTCGTCAACGAGTCCCAAGTCTGCACCGCTCCGCACACCGGCAGTATTGTCGACGACGACGCAGCGAGCCGCTCTGGCAACGCGATTCGCCCGGCGCACGCAATGGGTATCGGGCCGATAGAATACGATAACAATGCCGCACTCTGCCATGTTGATCGATCAATCGGCCATGCACAGGCGCAATGCGTCTTCCCAGACTGGCATTTGGAGACCAAACGTATCAGTCAGCTTTTGCGACGACATCCGTGAATTCCGTGGGCGCTTCGCCGGAACCGGGTAGTCGATCGAGGCAATCGGCGACAGCTTGGGGCCTTCGTCGCCCATCGCGATATCAAAGATCGCCTGCGCAAATCCGTGCCACGATGTTTGGCCAGCAGAAGTAAGGTGATAAATACCCGAACGCTCTGCCCACCAGTTCGCGCTGTTGCTAGCAAGACCCTGCGCTACTATGTGAGCGGTGGTCGTCGCGATGGTATTGGACCAGGTCGGCGCCCCGATCTGATCAGCTACGACTCGCAATTCCGGCCGCTCAGCGCCCAGCTTCAACATGGTCAGCAAAAAATTCTTGCCTCGCCGGCCATAGACCCAACTTGTGCGCAAAATCAAATGTGCGCAGCCGCTTGCCACAATAGCCTTTTCGCCGGCCAGCTTGCTCTCGCCGTAAACATTTTGCGGATTGGCTGCATCTTCTTCGACGTACGGAGCGTCTTTTGTACCGTCAAACACGTAGTCGGTCGAAAAATGAATCAGTGTCGCACCGCTTTTCGCAGCTTCCTCCGCCAATATGCGAGGCGCGCCCGCGTTCAGGCGCATAGCCGCATCAATCTCTGATTCCGCCTTGTCCACTGCGGTATAAGCCGCGGGATTGACAATAAGCGAAGGTCTCAGCTCCCTCACAACGGAACGAATATTATCGAAGTCTGACAGGTCGAGAGACTGACGGTCCAATGTCACGACGCGGCCCAGCCCCTGCAAGGTACGCGTCAACTCGAAACCTACCTGACCGTTGACGCCAGTCACAAGGATGGTGGATTGCTTGCTCATCCAGACCTCAGGCGAAAACTTCGGCTTGGGTCAATGGCTTGCCTGCCGCATCCTTCGCAGCCAGCAACGGCTCGAAATCAGTCGGCCACTCGATGCCGATGACCGGGTCGCGCCAGAGAAGGCTGCGCTCGTGCTCAGGGAACCAGTAATCCGTGGTCTTATAGAGGAACTGCGCCGACTCCGACAGCACGACGAAGCCGTGCGCGAAACCCGGCGGCACCCACAACTGACGGTGGTTTTCTTGCGACAAATTCACCCCCACCCACTTGCCGAAATTCGGTGAACTCTTGCGGATATCGACAGCGACATCGAATACTTCACCTTCGACCACGCGCACGAGCTTGCCCTGCGCATGCTGAATCTGATAGTGAAGACCACGCAGCACGCCCTTTGCCGAACGCGAGTGGTTGTCCTGCACGAACGTGACGCCCTTCTCCACGTGCTCCGCGAACTCCACGGCGTTGAAGCTTTCGTAGAAATAGCCACGCGCATCGCCGAACACTTTCGGCTCGATGATCTTGACTTCAGGCAGCGCGGTCGCGATTACTTGGATGGCCATGCCACTTGATCCGTAAGAATATTTTGCAGATATTGCCCGTAGGCATTCTTGGCGAGCGGTTTGGCCAGTGTCAGCAGTTGCTCGGCATCGATCCACTGCTTCCGGTACGCAATTTCCTCCGGACATGCGACCACCAGACCTTGCCGCTTCTGTAGCGTAGCGATAAAGGTCGCCGCTTCGATTAACGAATCGTGCGTGCCCGTATCGAGCCAGGCGTAACCGCGGCCCATGATCTCGACGTTGAGCGCGGCATCCGCCAGATAACGGGAATTGACGTCTGTGATTTCAAGCTCGCCACGCGGCGAAGGCTTGATGTCAGCGGCGATATCGCACACCTGCTTGTCGTAGAAGTACAGACCCGTCACCGCGTAGTTGGAGCGCGGCTTAACCGGCTTCTCTTCAATCGACACCGCACGAAACTGCTTGTCGAACTCCACCACGCCGTAACGCTCAGGATCGTGAACGTGATAAGCGAACACGGTCGCGCCCTGGTCCTGCTGGTCGGCGTGCTCCAGTTGCTTGGCCAGATCATGACCGTAAAAGATGTTGTCGCCGAGAATCAGCGCCGACGGTTCATTACCCACGAACTCCCGGCCGATGATAAACGCCTGCGCGAGCCCGTCCGGCGAAGGCTGCACCGCGTACTGGATGTTCATTCCCCACTGGCTGCCGTCGCCGAGCATCGCCTCGAAGCGCGGCGTGTCCTGCGGCGTCGAAATGATCAGCACGTCCCGGATGCCCGCCACCATCAGCGTGGACAGCGGGTAGTAGATCATCGGTTTGTCGTACACCGGCAGCAACTGCTTGGATACGACGTGCGTGATCGGATACAGGCGCGTGCCTGAACCGCCCGCGAGAATAATGCCTTTGCGCGCCATTGCCGTGCCCTTACGCGCGTTGCGCGTAGTTGGTCTCTACCCACTTGCGGTATTCGCCCGAGGCGACTTCGTCCGACCACGCCTGGTTGTCCAGATACCACTGCACCGTTTTCGCCAGACCCGTCTCGAACGTCTCCGCCGGCTTCCAGCCAAGCTCGCGTTCGAGCTTGCGCGCGTCGATCGCATAACGGCGGTCGTGGCCCGGACGATCCTTCACATAGGTGATCTGGTCGCGGTACGAAGCGCCCGCCTTCGGACGCAACTGGTCGAGCAGGTCGCACAGCGTGTGAACCACTTCGAGGTTCTTCTTCTCGTTCCAGCCGCCCACGTTGTACGTCTCGCCCGGCGTGCCGCGCGTGAGCACTTCGCGGATCGCGCTGCAGTGGTCGCCCACATACAGCCAGTCGCGCACGTTCTGGCCGTCGCCATATACCGGCAGCGCCTTGCCTGCGAGTGCGTTGGCGATCATCAGCGGAATCAGCTTCTCGGGGAACTGGTACGGGCCGTAGTTGTTCGAGCAGTTCGTGGTGAGCACCGGCAGGCCATACGTATGGTGATACGCGCGCACCAGATGGTCCGAACCCGCCTTGGTCGCCGAATAAGGGCTGTTCGGAGCGTACGGCGTGGTTTCGGAGAATTGCGGATCGGTAGCGGACAGCGAGCCGAACACTTCGTCGGTCGACACATGCAGGAAGCGGAAAGCGGCCTTGTCGGCCTCGCCGAGCGCGTTCCAGTAGTTGCGCGTCGCCTCGAGCAGCGTGAAGGTGCCGACCATGTTCGTTTGCACAAAATCCGCCGGGCCGTGGATCGAACGATCCACATGGCTTTCGGCCGCAAAGTGCAGCACGGCCCGCGGCTTGTGCTCGGCGAACAGTGCGTCGAGCGCGCGGCGGTCGCAGATATCCGCGCGCACGAAGATGTGCTTCGGATTGCCTTGTTGCGACTTCAGCGTACCCAGATTGCCAGCATAGGTCAGCTTGTCTACATTCAGCACCGCTTCGTCCGACGCATTGAGCCAATCGAGCACAAAATTGGCGCCGATAAAGCCGGCACCGCCCGTTACCAGGATCATGAAATTCCCTTCCAGAGGTGGGTGCAGATCGGAATCCGTTCGCCGATCTGCGCTCCCCGCGTTATGGTTTTCGATTCTTGTCAACGCCCATAGCTGCCGCATTTCAGCCTGCAGGCGATCGGGCGCCAATCTTAGGAAGCCCTGATTATAAAGCCGCCCGGGGTAAAAACTAGAACCCTAACAACTTGAAACAGCTTGACAAATTTCGTTTTGTTCGAATAATTCATCCGTCGTTCTGACGGAGAACGTCGCGGCCAGCAGCAGCAAGGATGACGAACCATCGTACACATGGAATGGCTAGCGGCCTGAATCAGCGCGATGCGCCGGGGAATACGGGAGTGAAACACTGTACAGGTCTGAACAAATCAGCTCTGGCGCGCGATGCTCTATGACTGTTTATACGCGAACGAAGGTCGCGCGTCACTACGCCGCAAAAACGCGAAGCGTTGTAAATGCGCCGGCTAAGCCGCGAGCATCCAGCGCAGCGTGTCCATGAATGGAATCGCCTCGACTTTTGGCACGAGCGTGCGCAGTTTGGCGGGCGATCCGGCCAGTATTTTCACGTCGGTTTGCCGAACGAAGGCGGGATTGATCTGAATCTTGAGTTCGTGGCCTGTCAAATCGCTGGCCGCCGTAAGAATTTCACGCAAGGTGAAGGGTGTGCCGGTGCAGACATTGACCGTCTCGGCGGCGGCCTCGGAGTCGAGCAGCGCTTCATAGGCGCTCGCCACGTAGCGCACGTCGGAGAAATCGCGCGCAACATCGATATTGCCGAGTTCAATCGCCGGTTCACGGCGCGCAAAGTGCTCGACGATCTTCGGCACGAGGAAGTTCGATGCCTGGCCGCGGCCGGTGTAGTTGAACGGCCGCACGATCAGGATCGGCAGCCGGTCGAACCAGGTCCGCACCATCGTTTCCATCGCCGCCTTGCTGGCGGCGTAGTGATTGACCGGCGTGACCGGAAAACTCTCGTCGATCGCGTCGCTCGTCACATTGCCGTAGACGTTCGCGCTGCTCGCAATCAACAGCTTGCGCGGCGTGTGACCCACGGCGGCGCACGCCTCCAGCAGATTCAGGGTGCCCAGCACGTTGACGCGGTAAAAGTCGAGCGGATCGTTATGGCCCACGAAGCTGATCGCAGCCAGATGGACGATGTAGTCGGGGCGCGCGATTTCGATCGCACGCCTGCACGCGTCCGGCGACGTAATGTCGAGCCTCACGCGAGTGGGCGTTTCCGGCTCGTTGCGCCCGGCGACCGTTTCGATCACAGTGTGGCCTCGGCCGAGCAGGTTATCGACCAGATAGCGGCCAGTGAAGCCGCTCGCGCCGGTTACGAGCGTACGGATAGGTTGCTGCGCATGAAAAGACGACATGCTGTTCTCCGTTCACGAGGGTCATCGTGTTGTGCTGCAATATCGCGCGCGCCGCTCGCCGGGGCGCTTGCCGGCGGCGTCTTGCGCCGCCTGACGCGATACGGGCACTTCAAACGGGCTATTATGTCACGCTAGCATGCTGCACTGCCCAACGCGGCACGCCTCGTGCGTAACAGCATGTATCAAACCGCACTTACTTCCTCGATGACACCCGCCACTCCGTCTTCCGCTTCCTCCGCCCAGCACCCGGTCCCGCTCGCGTTCGGGGATCTGCAAGGTTGCCGCACGCCGTTCCAGCAACTGCTCGCCAAGGCCGCGCCGCCGGCCGGCACGCCGCTGTGGTTCGCGGGCGACCTGATCAACCGCGGCGCAGAATCGCTCGCCACGCTGCGCGACGTGATCGCGCTGGGCGAGCGCGCGGTGCCGGTGCTGGGCAATCACGATCTGCACCTGCTGTCGGTGTCAGCGGGGATTCGCAAGTCGAAGAAAGGCGACACGATCGACGAGATTCTCGCCGCGCCGGATGCCGCCGACCTGCTCGAATGGGTCCGGCACCGTCCGCTCGCCCACTTCGACAACGGCATGCTGATGGTCCATGCCGGCGTTCTGCCGCAGTGGGATGCGACCATGACGCTCGAACTCGCCGACGAATTGCAGCGCGCCCTGCGCGCGCCGAACTGGAAGGAGACGCTCGCCGGCTTGTACGGCAATGAGCCGAACCGGTGGAAGCCGGGACTGAAGGGTATCGAGCGGCTGCGCCTGACGTGCAGCGCGTTGACGCGACTGCGCTTCTGCAACGCCGAAGGCACGATGGATTTCAGCAGCAGCGGCGGCCTGAACGCGGCGCCGCCCGGTTGCATGCCGTGGTTCGATGTGCCGTCGCGCGAGACTGCCGACGTGACGGTCGTGTTCGGTCATTGGGCCGCGCTCGGCTTGACCTTGCGCGACAACCTGATCGGACTCGACTCAGGCTGCGTGTGGGGTGAAAAACTGTCTGCCGTGCGACTCGCGCGGAATCCCGCGGAACGCACGCTGACGCAGGTCGATTGCGGTAATTGTCGTGCGCCGGGTGGCGGCAACTAAGGCAGTCACGAAGCGCGGTCACTAAGCGCCACAATTACGCGCGGACAAGTGAGGAAGACAACCAGGAGGGGCAATTGAGCGCGCCAACCAAGGGCGCGACATAAGCGCAGCGACCCGGCCCAACGCCGTTAGGCCGAACGCCCTGATTGATCGACCTCAGTAACCTGATTCGCCTGGTCGGCCACTTCGATCGGCGTTCCCGTGGAGGCGGGTGTGGCGGCCCGCTCCACGATCACCGCACCGCTCAGCGCGGCGCCGCTTTGCATCTGCCGCAACGCCTGCGCGATCACGCCTTCCGCCTCCGCCGCCAGCGTGCGACGGTCCGCCCCCGGCGCGAGCGGCGCGCCCACGTAGACATGCGCGGTCAATGGTCCGCCACGCAGCAGCAGATTCAACGAATCGGCGAGCGACAGATCGTCGATATAGGCCGGCGCGGTGGACTGCCGGCCCTGCGCGTCCTCATACATGATGCACAGCGGCTGCACCGGCACGGACGCCGACACGGCAGCCTGAAACATGTTCGCGTGAAACGGCAGCACCGCGAGTCCATTGGACGTGGTGCCCTCGGGAAACACGCACATCAATTCGCCTGCACCGAGACGGTCGGACAGTTCGTGCATGATCCGCTTCGCGTCGCTACGCTTCTCGCGCTGAATGAACACCGTGTCCAGCTGCTGCGCGAGCCAGCCGACCACCGGCCATTGCCGGATTTCGGCCTTCGAGACAAACGGCGTGGGACGCCACGCGTTGATCACGTAAATGTCGATCCACGAAATGTGGTTGGCGACCACCAACGCGCCGCGGTCGAGCCGCTCGCTGTCGTTATGCACCACGAGCCGCATGCCGCACAGGCGCAACATCTTCAGCGACCATTTGCGATTGAGCGCGTGCCGCGCGTCGGCGCCGGCTTTGGGAAAGCGCGTCGCCACGATCCACATGCCGTGCAGCAGATGAGCGACGAGGCGGGCCTTGCGTAACGCGAGCTTCATGGTCGGGGCGTTCCTTAACGTGCCAATGAGGGGGCCGCTGAACGGCCCGATGCTGCGGACATTAGCGCTGTTCGAATGCGACGTGACCGGACACGATGGTCGCACGCACGCGCGCCGGCAACTCGTAGCCGAGGAACGGCGTGTTGTGCCCCTGGCTCTTCAACGCACGCGGCTCGACGCGCCAATGCGCGTTGCGATCGAACACGCAGAGATCGGCCGCGCCGCCCACGGCGATACGCCCCGCCGCTTCCAGCTTGAGCACGTCGGCCGGCGCCGTGGTGATGCGGTTCAGCGCTTTGGCGAGCGGCACGCCCGCTTCGTCGGCCCACTTCACCGTCAGCGACAGGAACAGCTCCAGGCCGGTCGCCCCGGGCGTCGCTTCGGCGAACGGCAGCAGCTTTTCGTCGTCGTCGACCGGCGTGTGGTCGGAGCAGATCGCGTCGATCGTGCCGTCGACCAGACCCGCGCGGATCGCTTCGCGATCGCGCTGTTGGCGCAGCGGCGGATCGAGCCGGAACTGCGCGTCGAAGTAACCGATATCGAGATCGATCAGATGCACGTGATTCACGGTGACATCGCACGAGACCGGCAAGCCCTCCGCCTTCGCGGCACGCATCAGCGCAATGCCCGCCGCCGACGAGACGTGCGACAGATGCACCCGCGCGCCCGTCACACGCACCAGCTCGAAGATGGTGTGCAGAGCGATGGTTTCCGCCGACACCGGCACGCCCGACAGCCCCAATCGCGACGCCAGCGCGCCGCTCGCGGCCACGCCACCCTTGCCGAGATACGCGTCCACCGGACGCAGCCACACGGTGTAGCCGTAGGTCTTCGCGTATTGCAGCGCGCGCATCAGTACCTGCGTATCGACCACTGGCACGTCGGCCTGCGAAAAGCCGATGCAGCCCGCCTCCGTCAGCTCGACCATCTCGGTGATCACCTGGCCCTTCAGGCCGACCGTGAGCGCGCCGAGCGGATAGACGTGCGCCTGGTTCAGATTGCGCGCCCGGAACTTGAGCATCTCGACGAGGCCCGGTTCATCGAGCGTCGGATCGGTGTCTGGCGGACAGACGAGGCTCGTCACGCCGCCGGCGAGCGCCGCGGCCATTTCGGATTCGAGCGTCGCCTTGTGTTCGTAGCCTGGTTCGCGCAAACGCGCGGACAGATCGACCAGACCCGGCACGACACAGAGGCCGTGGGCGTCGATCGTCTTCGCCGCGTTGAAGTCCGCGGGCGCGTTGCCGATGGCGACGATCTTGCCCGCTGCGATAAAAATGTCCTGCTGCTGTTCGGTGCCCGCTGCCGGATCGATCAGCGTGCCGCCTTGAATATGAATCGTCATCAAATTTGCTCCGGGAAACCCTGCCCCTCACGGGCAAGGAGTGAGAGAAACGCAGCCGCAAGCCTGCGTATCCCGATTATTTATCTCACACAAACATATGATACTGTGTGAAGCATGAACATTAAGCGTGCGTACCGATTCCGGTTCTACCCGACACCCGAGCAGAAAGTGATTCTTGCCAAGACGTTTGGGTGCGCGCGTTTTGCCTACAACCACATGCTTCGGTTGCGTACGGATGCGTGGTATCAGCGTCAGGAACGAGTCGGTTATCACGAAACTTCCGCAGTGCTAACGGCGCTCAAAAAAACACCTGAGCACGCATGGCTGAGTGAAGTCAGTTCGGTCCCGGTGCAACAGGCCTTGCGCCACTTGCAAACGGCATTTACGAACTTCTTCGCCAAACGCGCGAAGTATCCGAATTTCAAGCGCAAGGACGGTGCGCAATCTGCCGAGTACACGACGAGCGCTTTCAAGTGGGATGGTGAGTCATTGAACCTCGCAAAGATGGATGCGCCGCTTGCAATTCGATGGTCACGTACTATCCCGAAAGGTGCAAAGGTGACGACCGTCACGGTTTCGAGAGACCAATCAGGCAGATACCATGTCTCGATGCTGTGCGATGACGCAGTAACCGCGAAGCCAGAGGTATCCGGCAAAGTTGGCATCGACTTTGGTCTCACGCACTTCGCAATCCTTTCTACCGGCGAGAAGATCGCGGCCCCTAACACGTTCCGGAAGAACGAGGCCAAGCTCGCCAAGCTGCAACGGAGTCTAGCGAAGAAGCAAACGGGCTCCGCCAATCGCATGAAGGCGAAGCTTAAAGTTGCACGAATCCATGCGAGGACAGCAGATTCCCGAAGAGACTTCCTGCACAAACTTTCGAGCCGGCTGATAAACGAAAACCAAGTGATCGCCGTCGAAAGCCTTGCCGTCAGCAACATGAAGAAGAATCGTTGCCTTGCAAAGTCGATCAGTGACGCTAGCTGGTCTGAGTTCACCCGGCAACTAGAATACAAAGCACAATGGTACGGACGCACGTTGATCGGCATCGACAGGTGGTACCCGTCAAGCAAACGATGCAGTGATTGCGGACATGTAGTGCTCAAAATGCCGTTGAATGTCCGCGCGTGGACCTGCCCGGAATGCAGCAGCATCCATGATCGCGACATCAACGCTGCGCGCAATGTTTTGGCCGCCGGACTGGCGGTGTCAGCCCATGGAGAAGGCGTAAGTCCCATGTCTCTGTGAGATGAAGTTGGGTTGCCGTCTGTGAAGTGGGAATCCCCTCCCTGTTTAGAGAGGGGAGCAGTCAAGCGCTGCCTTATGTTCAGCCAAGTTGTGCCTGATTTGTCGAGTGCTTGCCGCGAACGGCTTGTTTGCCGCGGCGAGATCAATCGTGATTGCCCGCGACGATCCCCATCACCGCCATGCGCACCGCAATGCCGAAGGTCACCTGGTTCAGAATCACCGATTGCGGGCCGTCGGCCACTTGCGAATCGATTTCGACGCCGCGATTCATCGGGCCCGGATGCATCACGATCGCGTCGGGCGCGGCGAGCGCGAGACGCTCGGGCGTCAAGCCCCAGCTCTTGAAATATTCCTGCGCCGACGGCAGCAATGCGCCGCTCATGCGCTCGTTCTGCAGACGCAGCATGATGATCACGTCGACGTCCTTCAGGCCTTCGTCGAGGTTGTGAAACACGCGCACGCCCATCTGTTCGAGGCCGCCCGGCAGCAGCGTGCGCGGACCGATTGCGCGCACTTCCGGCACGCCGAGCGTGGTCAGCGCGTGAATGTCTGAACGCGCGACCCGCGAGTGCAGAATGTCGCCGACGATCGCCACGCGCAGCTTCGTGAAATCCTTCTTGTAGTGGCGGATCGTGTACATGTCGAGCAGCCCCTGCGTGGGGTGCGCATGACGGCCGTCGCCGGCATTGATCACGTGCACGTGCGGCGCGCAATGCTGGGCGATCAGATACGGCGCGCCGCTCGACGCGTGGCGCACGACAAACATGTCGGCGTGCATTGCCGAGAGGTTGTTGATCGTGTCGAGCAGCGACTCGCCCTTGCTGGTCGACGACGCGTTGATGTTCAGATTCAGCACGTCGGCGGACAAACGCGTCGCGGCGATCTCGAAGGTGGTGCGGGTGCGCGTCGAGTTCTCGAAGAACAGGTTGAACACCGACTTGCCGCGCAATAGCGGCACCTTCTTCACTTCGCGATCGGTCACGCTGACGAATTGGTCGGCGGTGTCGAGAATGTGATTGACGATCGCCTTCGGCAAGCCCTCGATCGACAACAGATGTTTGAGCTCGCCGTTTTTCGTGAGCTGCGGGTTGCCCTTCAGGAAGCCATAACGGAAGCGCTCGGTGGCGCTATCGGCGGAATCCTTGGGAGCCTGGGTGGCGGTGTTCATGATTTACCTGCTTCAAATACGGGCTTCAACGTGATCGGTGTCGATGCTGACTGCGTGTGACGATCCCGAACCGGTCTTCGCGCACGAGGCTGCGACGACCGGCTCGAAAAATCCTGTTTGCGTGGCGTGGGATGGCTCGATGCATGCGCCAATGGCCACGGGTTCGATGCGCGGCTCGCGCACCTCGCGCCGCATTCAATCGACGCGTGCTTCTGTGTGAAAAGTAAAACGTTGCGAATGAGGCGCGCCGCCTGCTTCGCCGCCGTCCGTGCGGGCCAGCACGAGCGTGGCGTCGGCAGGAACGTTCACCACGCCGCCGACAAAGCGCGCCGCCACCGGCAATTCGCGCCCGCCACGATCGGCGAGCACCGCCAGTTCGACCGACGCTGGGCGGCCGTAGTCGTACAGCTCGTTGAGCGCCGCGCGAATCGTGCGGCCGGTGTACAGCACGTCGTCGACCAGCACGATATGGCGGCCGTCGACCGAAAACGGCAGCGAGGTCGGGCTTGCCTGCGAATGCAGGCCCTTCTTCGCGTAATCGTCGCGATGCAGCGCAACGTTCACCACGCCGAAGCTCGGCAGGTTCAGGTCGCTCGCGAGCCGTTCGGCAAGCCACGCGCCGCCGCTATAGATGCCGGCCAGCACGGCGCCTTCAGCGCCGTCTTGTGCGGCGCCGAGCCTGTCGCCGTACACCGCGCGAATCTGGTCGAGCAACGCGCGATAAAGCGCTTCGGCGTCAATGGAACTCATGATCGTCGGAAAGTCCGTCTAGATATTGCTGGAGGATGATGCTCGCGGCTTCGGCGTCGAGCATGTCGGCGCGGCCGTTGCCGGCGCGGATCTCCGCCTTCGCCTCGACCGACGAATAGCGTTCGTCGATCCACGTGACCGGGAGATTGAAGCGGCCGTTCAGCTGATTGCCGAAGCGCTTCGCGAGTTGCGTCATTTCGTGCGGCGTGCCGTCCGGATGCATCGGCAAGCCGACAATCAAGGCGTCTGGCTTCCATTCGGCGATCAGTTTGCCGACCGCCTCGAACCGGTATTCGCGGCTGCGATTCTGCACGATCACGAGCGGCCGCGCGCTCTTCGTCAGCGAATTGCCGACCGCCACGCCGATGCGTTTTTCACCGTAGTCGAACGCAAGCAGCGTCGCCTCACGTCCGGCCGGCAGACTCATGCGTGACCCGCCTCGCCCGAGAGCATGGACAGGTTGATGCCGAGAAGCGCCAATGCGGCTTCGAGACGCTCTTCGGCGGGCACGTCGAAGACGATTTTCGGGTCGGCTTCGACCGTCAGCCAGCCGTTTTTCGAAATTTCTTCTTCGAGCTGCCCCGCTCCCCAGCCGGCATGGCCGAGCGTGAGCAGGAAACGTTCGGGACCCGTGCCGCTCGCCACGGCTTCGAGCACGTCTTTCGACGTGGTCATCTCGAGACCGCCCGGCACCGACATGGACGAGGTGTAAGCATTGCCGTCTTTCGGATCGTGCAGCACGAAGCCGCGCTCGGTTTGCACCGGGCCGCCGAAATACACGGGCACATGGAGAAGGGGTTCGATCTCGAGCTTGAGATCGATGCGACTGAAGAGCGCTTGCAGGTCGATATCGGTCGGCCGGTTGATCACGAGGCCGAGCGCGCCGCGCTCACTGTGATCGCAAAGGTAGACCACCGTTCCTGAAAACGTCGGATCCGCCATGTTCGGCATGGCGATCAGGAACTGGTTGGTCAGATTGATGCGATCGGTACTCTTGGACATAGTTCGGATTTTAGCAAAGACGATGCAGGATGGCGGGCTTTGAGCGTGGAACCGCGATGTGTGCCATGGAGCGTGCCGCGAGCCATCGACGGCGAATCAAGTTGCACTCTATCACGCACGCGGGCGCTCGCCACGGTGCGGCTTCGCGCTGTTTTGCGGCACGGCTGTTGCGTGCCGCCGGGTTGCGCCATGGCGGCCCTGTGCGGGCGCTTACCAACGGGCCAGCGCGCCGAACCTGCGACGGCGGCCGCTCATGCGCCGCCCTGTTCGATCGAACGGGTCAACGCGGCCAGCGCGGCAGTGCCGCCAGCCGGTGCGACACCCGCCGCCACTTTGTGCAGCGTGGCACGCAGCGCCTCCGCGGCCTGCTCGAGCGTGCTCGCCGCCGGTGCGCCGACGATCACATGCGCGCGCACCGCGGGCGTTGACACACCGGCATGCGCGCGACGCCGCCACGCGAGCCCCAGCGCGTCGGCCAGCAGCGCGACATGGCCGAGACCCAGCGCGCACGCGGCGGAGCCGAGACGGTAGGCGGCGTCGCCGGCTTGCAGCGCTTCGCTGGGGTCGGCCTTCTCCGGCTGGTCGGCCGCACGGGCATGCTCGGTCAGCGCGGCGATCGAGGCGTCCGCCGTCTGCAGAAAATCTTCGTACGCGTTCGCATTGACGGTCAGCACGCCCAATTCGCGCGTCAATGCGCTGCGGGTCGCGCTGATCGCCTGCGCCTGTACCGCACCCGCCTCCCAAAGCATTTCCGACGCCTGGGTGCCCGCGACGTGCCAGTCCACCGTCAAGCCATAGTCGTGCAGCACCTCGACCTGATCGGCGTCTTCCGCCGCGGCGCCAAACAAGGCGTAATCGCGCCACAGCAGCGCGAGCGTGGCGCGCACGAGAGAGCGTGGCGCAAGCTGGATCCCGCGCGCATGATCGGCCAGCGCGAGATTGCAACGCGCGTAGAAACGCCGCGCGTCGGTTTCCGCCGCGGCACGGCCGCTGACCCGCAAGGCCTTGGCGCAGGCCTTGGCGAGGCGCCAGAAATCGTAGGGATCCGGGCCGGCCAGTTCGCTGAAAACGGCGTCCAGTTCGTCGAGCGCCGCGTTGGTGACGGCAAGCGCCGCCGCACTGCCGGTATTCGCCTGCGAGCGCAGCACCGGCAAGAGCGCGCGCTCATAGCGTGCCCGCAGATGCGCCAGTTGGTCAGCGGACTGCGCGTGAAGCGAGACGGGCGGCACCGGCCGAGCGGTCAACACAAGATCTTCGAACGCGACGGTGGTGCCGGGCGTGTGCTCGGACAGGTGCGTGCAAAGTGACCGGTAATGGTTGAACAGAACGGGCGAACAGGACAGCTCGCGCAGATTGTGACGCTCCAGCGCGCCGCGGAACTCGCGTAAAGCCGCGCCGAAGACGGGCCGCGCGCTTGCCGCGTCGGACGGGTCGCCCTCCGCGAGGGGAGAAAGCCGCACCAGCGCGTCGGCGAAGCGCTGCGCGCTGAGCCAGCCGGCTCCACGCAATGCATGTGATGCACGCAGCAGCGCCGAAGTGCTCTCGCTGTGCTGTTCGAACGCCAGCAGCGCCTCGGCCAGGGCGAGTTCGGCGGGACGGACGGCGCCGCCGCGCGGATTCGGCAAAGCGTCGAAGGAAACGGGTGCAGCGGATCGAAGGGTCATGGGCAGGCGACACGAAGCTGACGGGCCGTCGCTTCGCGCCGCGCGCCGACTGATCGGCTAACGCGTGAACCGGCGACAGGACAATGACAGACTAACGTTGCGACACGGCGCGCCCAGGGACGTTCCGTATCGACGCATTGGGGCACACTTCAGAGCACGCCTCGCGCGTTCGATCCGGCGCGACGCGCTGGCCGCGAAACACCTGCCAACGCCGCGCCGCAGACACGCGGCGCGCCCCCCGAGGCCGACATGCCGGCCGCCCCCGAACTTCAGATCTGGACCATCTCGAAGTCTTCCTTGCGCGCACCGCACTCCGGACAGGTCCAGTTAATGGGAACGTCTTCCCAGCGGGTGCCCGGCGCAATGCCTTCGTCCGGCAAACCGGCTTCTTCGTCGTAAATCCAGCCGCAAATCAGGCACATCCAGCTTTGATATTCCATTCTTGTGTCGCGTCGTAAAGTCCGTGGAAACGGGAGCCACGATGGTACCGTGTTGCCGCCCCAATGCCTAGCATTGACATCCTCCCTGTCATGAGCGACAGGGATTCCTACAGCGCTCAGGCGGTTTCTGCCTGAGTCGCTTCGGTGGGTTCCTGATTCACGGAGCGGCCTGACTGCGCCGTCTCTCCACAGGCTAACAAGCGCTGTCCGCGCTCTAAAACGTTGATCGCGCCGACCACGTCGGCGTGATTCTCATATCCACATGACGTGCACGCAAACCGTGATTGCGTCTGGCGGTTGTCCTTTGACACATGGTTGCAGCGAGGGCACGCCCGACTCGTGTTCTGCGGCGGCACGGAGATGAGGAAACCGCCATTCCACACCAGCTTGTAGTCCAGCTGGCGGCGAAACTCGAACCACCCCTGATCCAGAATGGCCTTGTTCAGGCCAGACTTGGCCCGAACGTGTGTGCCCGGCCGTTCGGCGCTCCCTGCTGCCGATCTGGACATGTTCCGAACCTGCAGGTCCTCGACGCTAACCATCGCGTGGTTTTGGCTGATTGTGGTCGTGGTCTTATGCAGGAAGTCGCGACGGGCGTCACCGATACGGCTATGAATGCGCTGGACACGGGCTCTTGCTTTCTTCCAGTTCTTGCCGAACTTTGCCTTGCGGCTCATGGCGCGCTGGGCCTTACGAAGCCGTAGCTCGTGCCGCCTGAAGCTGTTGAGCGGGGCGTAAAACGTGCCGTTGCTCAGGGTCGCGAAGCGGGCGATGCCCATGTCGATACCAACCATGCCTGCCGCCTTCGGCACAGGTTGTCCAACCTCGCGTTCGGTCTGGATCGACACAAACCACTTGCCGCATGACTGGCTGACGGTAATATTCTTTGCTGTGCCTAGCGCGTGCCGACTATTGCGGTAGCGTAACCAGCCAAGTTTGGGTAGAAAAATGCGGCTATTCGCTTGGTCGATTCTGAATTGTTTCGAGTCCGGATAACGGAAACTGTCTGACCGCCCCTTCTTCCTGAAACGGGGGAAACCTGCGCGCTTATAGAAGAAATTCTTGTAGGCACGCTCAAGGTCTTTTAAGGCGTGTTGCAATGGATGAGTCGGAGCATCCTTGAGCCACGGCGTGTCAGCACCGTTGCGCCATGCCGTAAGTTGCTTCGCCATATCGACATAACTGATGAATTTTCTGCCTGCTTCGTAGTTCTCCTTTTGCAACATTAGCGCCTTGTTAAACACGAACCGGCATGAGCCAGCAAATCCGCACATAGCACGCGCCTGCCCGGCAGTGGGCATGAGTTCGTATTTGTAGGCTTTGAGTCGGTTCATAGCCACGACTATATTACTGGTCAATGAGTACCCACAACGACCTTGGGCATGGCAAGCATTAAATTTTTACGAAGCAGGTGTATCTGGTCCGCCAGACCAAGCACCGGCATGGCGCTTTCAACATGAGACTATTGACGACACCCGCACCGTTTTGGCAACGTGTACGAGTTCGACGGTGAGTCGAGCTCGCGCACCTCTCTTGATGAACTATTCACAGAAAGTGGTTGCGTCAATGCTGACGCAAAGCCTGAGAGGAGCGTCCAGTAGAAAACTCCGAAAAGCTCTCGGCCGATGCATTGCGTCATGGTTCCCGCCCTACTGTGTGGGTCGTAAGTAGTGACGGTGCGCACATTGTCGTCTAGCGTCAGCAGCAGACGCCAACCTTACAGGCGTCGCGACGGTTGCGAAGTCCGCACTAAACCTACCCGGCCTGAATGCGAAGATTTGTGCCGCACTGGATCAGGGGCCGCTAAACATATGACGCGACGACCACATCCTATCCGAATCGTGTCAATCCATATCACAATTCGACTCAATCACGCCCTCGCTGCCGACGAATAGGAAAATGCGCCTTTCCAACGGTTTAGGCCGCATAATTGAGCCGATTGCGCACCCTCCGCGCCCAAATTCAGCTCTTTTTTGTCAATCTTCATGCCCAGCGATACGCCTCCGATCGTCCTCACCTTCGGCCTTTCCGATCCCACCGGCGGCTCCGGCCTGCAAGCCGACCTGATGACCCTTGCCAGCATGGGCTGCCACGGCGTCTCCGTGCTGACGGGCTACACCGTGCGTGACTCGGCGAGCTGCGACGAAGTCACCGGGCTCGACCCCGAAGTGGTCGCGACCCAGGCCCGCATGCTGCTCGAAGACATGCCAATCGCCGCGTTCAAGGTGGGCGCCTGCACTCGCGCGGAAGTGGTGAGCGCGATTGCCGAAGTCGTCGCCGACTACGACGATATTCCCCTGATTCTCGCCCCCGACTTCACGCTCGACGACGAACACGTCCTCTCCGCCGACGAACTGCGCGAAGCAATCGCCGATCTGCTGGCGCCGCAAACCACCTTGCTGGTCGCCGACGCGGCCACGCTGCTCGCGCTCGCCCAGCCGGACGGCGACGCGGAGGCGCCGAGCCTCGACGCCGCCATCTCGCATCTGCTGTCGCAAGGCTGCGAATATATTCTGTCGACGGAGACCGGCACGCACCGCCACGTCAACACGCTTTTCAGCGAAGACGGCCAGTTGCGTCAGGACATGTGGGACCGTGGTAGCCACCGGATCATGGGGCTGACGGATACGTTGGGCTCGGCGATTGCCGCATTGCTGGCGAACGGCCAGGAGCCTGCTGAAGCCGTGCGCGAGGCGCAGGAGTATTTGTACCAGGCCGTGCGCAACGCGTTCCGGCCGGGCATGGGTGCGTATATGCCGGACCGCTTCTTCTGGGCGCGCAGCAGCGACGACGAAACGCCGCCCGCGGCTGGCAAGGACGCGGCGCCGGGCGAAGCGCGGCATTGAGTTTCCTTCGAAGGGTATTGCCCCCACACGGTAAGCGCTTTGGAGGCTATTCAACCTAGCTTATCGGCGCACGAACAACCTGCAACTCAGCAGGTTTTTTCTTTCAGAAATTTTCGGTCGGCGCTGGCGGGCCTGCTCCCGCAGGGTTAACGCGCGCTCAATTGTGTAATTTACCGTTACAACGTCAGTCTTAGCGCCCAGCTAGACTTACGATTCGTAATTCTGTCATATAACACTATGTCCCTGCGGGTTCCATTTCTCTTGCCTGTCCGTGCATGGGACAGCCTCCATGCCATGGCAGCACATTTACAAAGGCGTCTGCAAAACGCAGAGGTCCGACAACAGAGTGCACGCTGCGACAGAAATCCAGGGGTATAACCATGGGACAGTCCCACAGTTTTCTACAACGCGTTCACGGCAAAGTGACTACCCGCGACAGGATGCAATTATTCCGCCAAAAGCCAGTCACGATCTGGCTCACCGGGTTGTCGGCGGCGGGAAAGTCAACCATCGCATTCCAACTCGAGGAGCAACTTCTATCACTAGGCCATGCGTGTTACGTGCTCGACGGCGACAATATTCGTCACGGCTTGGCGTGCGACCTTACCTTCGACAAAAAAGATCGACGCGAAAATATTCGACGAGTGGCCCACGTAGCGCAATTGATGAATGACGCGGGTCTCATCGTCATCACGGCTCTTATCTCACCCATGCGCGAAGACAGAGCGATGGCGCGCGACATCGTTGGCCCCGGCAAATTCGTCGAGACATATCTTTCCGCCTCTGTCGAGGCATGTGCTCACCGCGACCCCAAAGGTCTTTATGCCAAAGCCCGGGCCGGAGAAATCACTTCATTCACGGGAATATCGGCGCCCTACGAGGCCCCGGACGATCCTGAGTTGAAAATAGACACGGCGATGGAGACGCCGGCAGAGAGCGTCGCGAAAATACTAGCCTACTTGCACGATAACGGCCTGGCGGATCCCGGTCAGGCCGAGTGTTCGTAATATCAGATCGCGTCACGCCAACCCCAAAAGAAAAAACCCGCAGTGCGGGTTTTTTCTTTTGGGAAGCACGCCTCGCGGCGCACTTCCCCATGTGTTCCCAACCGGGCCCCGAAACGAGGCCCAATCCGGAATTACATGTCCATGCCCATGCCGCCCATGCCGCCGGGCATGCCGCCAGCCATCGGTGCATCTTCCTTCGGCAGTTCGCAAACAGCTGCGTCGGTCGTCAGCAGGAGACCTGCGACGGAAGCTGCGTTTTGCAGCGCCGTGCGCGTCACCTTCGTCGGGTCGACAACACCGGCGTCGACCAGGTCGACGTACTCGCCGGTTGCTGCGTTGTAGCCGTAGTTGCCTTGGCCAGCAGCAACTGCTGCCACCACGACGCTGGCTTCTTCGCCACCGTTCGTGACGATCTGACGCAGCGGCTCTTCCATCGCGCGCAGCACGATCTTGATACCTGCGTCCTGATCGGCGTTAGCGCCCTTCAGGCCAGCGATAGCCGTACGTGCGCGGATCAGCGCGACGCCGCCACCCGCCACGATGCCTTCTTCCACAGCTGCGCGCGTTGCGTGCAGTGCGTCTTCGACACGTGCCTTCTTTTCCTTCATTTCGACTTCGGTCGCAGCGCCGACCTTGATCACAGCAACACCGCCTGCCAGCTTGGCAACGCGCTCTTGCAGCTTTTCACGGTCGTAGTCCGACGTTGCTTCTTCGATTTGCGTGCGAACTTGCTTCACACGTGCTTCGATGTTCGCAGCTTCGCCAGCGCCGTCGATGATCGTGGTGTTTTCCTTGCCCACTTCGATGCGCTTCGCCTGGCCCAGTTCAGCCAGCGTTGCCTTTTCGAGCGTCAGGCCGGTTTCTTCAGCGATGACTTGACCGCCGGTCAGGATCGCGATGTCTTCCAGCATGGCCTTACGACGATCGCCGAAGCCCGGAGCCTTGACAGCAACAGTCTTCAGGATGCCGCGGATGTTGTTCACAACCAGCGTTGCCAGTGCTTCGCCTTCGACGTCTTCTGCGATGATCAGCAGCGGACGGCCAGCCTTCGCGACTTGTTCCAGGACCGGCAGCAGATCACGGATGTTCGACACCTTCTTGTCGTGCAGCAGCACGAACGGGTTCTCCAACACGGCAACTTGCTTGTCCGGGTTGTTGATGAAGTACGGCGACAGGTAGCCGCGGTCGAATTGCATGCCTTCGACAACGTCCAGCTCGTCTTGCAGCGACTTGCCGTCTTCGACGGTGATCACGCCTTCCTTGCCGACCTTGTCCATCGCTTCAGCGATACGATCGCCGATCGACGAGTCGCTGTTTGCCGAAATCGCGCCAACTTGTGCGATTTCCTTGTTGGTCGTACACGGCTTGCTGATCTTGCGCAGCTCTTCGATTGCGGCCGTCACAGCCTTGTCGATACCGCGCTTCAGGTCCATCGGGTTCATGCCCGATGCGACGTACTTCATGCCTTCGCGGACGATCGACTGAGCCAGGACCGTTGCGGTCGTGGTGCCGTCACCTGCGTTGTCGCTGGTCTTGGAAGCCACTTCCTTGACCATTTGTGCGCCCATGTTCTGGAGCTTGTCTTTCAGTTCGATCTCTTTCGCGACCGACACACCGTCCTTGGTGACCGTCGGGCCGCCGAAGCTGCGTTCCAGCACAACGTTGCGACCCTTCGGGCCCAGCGTGACCTTCACAGCGTTCGCGAGGATGTTCACGCCTTCAACCATCTTGGCACGGGCGGAATCACCGAATACGACGTCTTTAGCTGCCATCTTCTAACTCCTTGAATTCTTTGGGATATGACCGGGAAAAGTAGCGGCTTGCGCTTACTTCTGCACCACGGCCATGATGTCTTCTTCGCGCATCACGAGCAGTTCGTTGCCGTCGACCTTGACGGTCTGGCCTGCGTACTTGCCGAACAGGACGCGGTCACCAACCTTCACGTCGAGTGCGATCTGGGCACCCTTATCGTCACGCTTGCCCGGGCCGACTGCCAGGATTTCGCCTTGATCCGGCTTTTCCGCTGCGGCTTCGGGGATCACGATGCCCGACGCAGTCTTGGTTTCTTGATCCAGACGTTTGACGATCACGCGATCATGCAAAGGACGAAGGTTCATACATACTCCTCTCTTGATTGAGACTGAAGAACGCTGAGAAAACCCGGCTGGCTGAGCCAACCGGCGATGTTGTTAGCACTCTCGTGCAGCGAGTGCTAATTATATGGACGGGTGGTGACAAATTCAAGAAGGGAGGGTGCGGAGATTCAGTTAACTTTGAACGCTGTTCGCTAGAGCGTGCATTCCGAAGCACATCCGGACCACGTCTTGACCACCGATATTCTGCAAAAACAGCGACTTAGGGGCGAATCGGTTATCACCCATATCGCGTGAGCAGTACAACGCAATGCCCTGACTAACTGCATTCGAGCGCGCGTTACGGCGGCTTCCCCAGGGAAAGCCCTAACCAGAACGTACGCAAAGCTCCCCGCCGGCACGGCAGTCGCTTCGGCCGCTCGACGCCGCAGCATTGTGACAATTGAATGGAAGGAGACGCAACATGGAAAACCTGCGGGGAAAGTGGCTGACGCTTTCCGCACTGGCTTTGTTGCTCGCTGGCTGCGCGGTGGGCAGCAGCCAGCAAAGCGAAGCGCATCTAAGTACATCGCAGTGCCGCGACCTGGCCGCGCTCAAGAACAACGCCCCTCCAACCCAGGAGCGAAACCGCAGCGAACTGGCAGCGCTCAGGAAAGCGGGCTACGACCCGTCACCGTGGTTCGACCCGCACTACCCTGACGATCTGCAAGCGGCACAGCGCCAGGTCGATAGCTGGTTCCAGGCGGAATGCCAGCAAGCCCCGCCCGCTTGACGGCCAGTTCATTTGCGCTTTAATTCACTCGACGCGCTTGGCCGACCTCGCGAAGCGAAACGTCTGCCGTGCACGACGCTTAACGGACGTTCGCCGACGCGAAGTGGTTCGCTCACCGCAGCAGGGTCATCTGCACGACTTTAGCGATGACCAGGCAAACAGCGACGATAAGATAGCCGCGCAGCACACCCATCCAGATGCGGCTGGACAACGTCAGCCGCTGCGCCGGCAACTCGTTCAACGGTGGCATGCGCCACGTGTCACGCGCGTCCTTCGGATCGCCCGACACGTCGCCGCGAGTTTCACCATCTGCCGGCACCTGGCGAAGCTTGCGAAACCCGGTCGTGCCGGCATAGCCCGCGATCGCAAGCAGCGTGCCCCCACCGAGCACCTCAAGGATCGTCTGGCCGGAGATATCCGGGTACATGACTGAAGCGGTGAGGATAATCGACAGCATCACCAGAACCCAGATGACGGCGCCCGTGAACAGGTTCAGCTTCCTGGAATTGACCCACGGACCCAGCACCGCCTTGTCGTTACACAGAAGCAGCAGGAACACCGTCGCACTAGGAAGCAACACGCCAGCAAGCGTTTGCACGGCTTCTGTCAGGAGTCCGAGCGGGCTGCCGGGAATCAGAACGAGCGCCGCGGCCAGCATGACGATGCCAAAGTACACCAGGTAGAAGCCCTTCGCGTCCGTCACGCTGCGGTGAAGCGAGTGGCGAATCTTGAACACGTCGCCGATCGCATATGCGGTCGACAGCGATACCGCCGCCGCGCCGATGATGCAGGCATCGAGCAGCGCCACGGCGAAGATGACTGCCGCCGTGCGCCCCACGTATTTGTCCAGGCCGGCGATGACGCCGCTCGCGTCCGTGAAATTGCCAAACTCGGGCTTCCCGGCAAATAGCGCGGCACAGAACGAAATCATCGCCACCGCACCGATCAGCACGAACGCAATGCCAATCCACAGGTCTGCTTTTTCGTACTTCATGAAACGCGGGGTGATGCGTTTGTCGACTATGTAGCTTTGCTGGAAAAACAGCTGCCACGGCGCAACGGTAGTACCGACAATGCCGATGACGAGCAGCATCACGTCGCTCAGTTTCGAGTGGGCAGGCCAGTTGGGAATCAGCAGGTCTCGCGTCATCTGGGCAGCCGGCGGATGAACCGACACCAGCACGGGCACCAGCAACAGACTCAGCAGGCACAGCACCAGAGCGAAGCGTTCGAAGCGCCTGAAATTGCCTGTGCTGACCGCAGCCATGGTCAGCGCCGCAGCAATGCAGACGCCCAGAACCTTGGAGACGCCGAAGAATTCGACCACGAAGGTGATCCCGATGAACTCGGTCACGATAGTGAGCGCGTTCAGGATGAAGAGATCGACAACGCTGAATGCGCCCCAGAATTTACCGAATCGCTCGAAGATGAGGCGCGCGTGGCCAACGCCAGTGACGGCGCCGAGTCGCAGCACCATCTCCTGGTTGACGAAGAGGACTGGCACCAGTAGCAGCATGGTCCACAGCAAGGTGGTCCCATAGTTCTGCCCGGCCTGGGTGTAAGTACCAAAGGCGCCGGCGTCGTTGTCGCCGACCATCACGATAAGGCCGGGGCCGAGAATGGCAAGCAGCGTACGCAAGCGCGCCCACCAGTTGGTGCGCGGCGCGGTGTCGTGGTGGGCGATGGTGCCCAACGCACCCTTGATGTCGCCAATGTGCGCAGAGTCGAGCACGGCGCTGCGTGGCGGTGAAACGTTAGCTGAAGTGGCCATTCTGTTTTCTTTCCCGATTCTGATTATTAGAAGGAAATTGCGCGCATCGGCCATACGTATGGGCGTGTACCGTCGAACGACGGAGTCGCGTGCGTAAGGCGGAAATAGCGCAGTGGATTACGAAACGAGAGCCTTGAGGCGTTCCCAGAATGCAGCGAACCTATGCGGTTCATTGACGTGCAGCACCAGCATGGCGTCGTAATGGACGCGCGACTCTTCAACGTGCGGCAGTTTCGACAGAAGGAGGCCGAAGTTCATGATGTTTCTCCAGGCGTTGGCTCAACGCGGTTCTCGGAAAGCCAGCGGACATGGAGGTCGGGCGCACTATGCGCGCATCGACGAACGTCTACTCGCTTTCCTCAGGCAAAGGTAAAGGTGAGTGGCATAAGGGATAACTGTCACTGTCCGGCATGGCGGCTCCTTATCGGCGATCTGGTACGCGTGTTTGCGACACGCGTGCTTATCCACGCGTTGGTTCTCGCCTGAATCGAACAGGCACGAACGAACGCTGCCACGAGCCAACGCTCGCGGCGCGGTGCCACGTAGACGCGCGCAAACGCTGCGTCCACATGGCGCTAATCAAGGTGCACGGGAGAGGGATACTACGGCGCGCACCGTCTGCCTGAAGGCAAGACGGCGGCTGGGAAAAGAGAGCGCGGACGTCCTGCCGGTCAGGCAGCGAAACTATTCGAAGGTCGACTACTGCAGGTGTCCAAGGCACTAGCCCCGTTTGTGAAGATGGGCGAATTTTAGGCGGCGCCTTAATCCAAAGTCAACATGATTTGCTAAGCATCACCAATATAATTTCCCCCACCACTCAGCCTTTCCAAATGACAGGAACGACAGGCACTGGCCAGGCCGGAGCGCGGCCGTCGCCAGGGAAATCCCCTGGTAATCTGAAAACGAATTACCGCGGTCCTCACAACGCTTTCAAAGCGGGTAGCAGCCGGTCGAATTCGCGCTTCACCACGCCGTAGCATTCGCACACACGTTTTTCGAGTCCCGGCCTGTCCAGCACCTCGATATGACCATGGCTGTAGCGAATCAACCCCGCGTCCTGCAATTTCAGCGCGGCCTCGGTGACGCCGGATCGGCGCACGCCCAGCATATTGGCGATCAGTTCCTGCGTCATCTTCAGTTCGTTTGAAGAAAGGCGGTCGATGCTGAGCAGAAGCCACCTGCACAACTGCTGATCGATCGAGTGGTGTCGATTGCATACTGCCGTCTGCGCCATCTGCGTGATCAACGCCTGGGTATAGCGCAGCAGGAGGCGCTGCACAGGGCCGGCGCGATGAAATTCATCTTTCAGGATCTGGGCGTCGAGGCGATACGCCTTGCCTGCGCTTTGCACCACTGCCCGGCTCGGTGTGGTCTCGCCGCCCATGAAAAGCGCAATGCCGATGAGCCCTTCATTGCCGACGATCGCGATTTCGGCCGATGCACCGTCCTCCATCACATACAGCAGCGACACGATACAGGTGGTCGGAAAATAGACGTAATTGAGCCGATCGCCCGATTCGTAGACGACGTTGCCAAGCGGCATATCCACGAGCACCAGATGTGGCGCCAGCCGCTCCCACTCGAGGTCAGGCAGCACGGCCAGCAGATGATTTTCGTTTTCTTGATGACCTTGGGCCATTTCGCACTCTCCGCAGCTCGCCCGGAACCGCGCCGCTTTCGCCGACGATTTCCTGACGGTAAATATGGATAGAAGGAGGAATGCTCCAACGCCTTGACGGACAGTGCCGAAGCACGAAAACGGGCGGCAAGCTTCACGCGCCCCGAAATCTGGCCGATATGTAATGGATTATAAGTCGCGTCGAGATGACGGCGCAGACCCGCGCGCTGGCGTGACATCGCGTGACGGCGCGACCGTGGACGCGCGTCGCACGAACTCCAAGAATGACGCCCCCGTTCGCGCGCCAACCTCAGTTCACAGGCTGACAGGCGATCGGCAGCTTGAGCGTGAACTCACTGCCTTGCCCCGGACCTGCACTCGCTGCCGAAACCGCCCCGCCGTGAGCTTGAGCAATCGCGTTCACAACCGCAAGACCAATGCCGAGGCCGCCCGCGCTGAAGGCGATCGTTCGGCTCGATTGCGCGAACAGCTCGAAAATGTGCGGCAACAGAATGGGCGAAATCCCCGACCCATCGTCGCTAATTTTGATCACTACATTGTTGCCCTCGGCAAGCACGGTCATGCGTATATTGCCGCGCGCCGGCGTGTATTTCACCGCGTTATGCAAGAGGTTGCTGACGGCCTGCGTCAAACGCACGGGGTCACCCTCAACGCGCAAGGTCCGGTCTGGAATCGACACGCTAAAAGCCTGATTTTTCGCCGTGGCGGCCGCAGCCGTGATCTCGCAACTGTCAGCGAGAAGCGTGGCAATCTCCAGATCGACTTTGTTGAGCCGGAGCGCGCCCCGATCGACGCGGGTTGCATCCATCAAATCCTGTGCGAGCCGCGCGATTCCATTGACCTGCCGATCGATCATATCGATCAGCCGGAGTATCTCCGGACGCTCGGCCGAGGCGCTGCGGATCAATTCGCTCGCCATCCGCAGTGGCGTCAACGGACCGCGCAACTCGTGCGCCACCATCGCCAGGATCTCATTGCTCAATGGCGGCGCTTCGACAGGTTGCTCCGTCGCGTACGCACCCGTCAGGAAACCATCGGCAGAAGCACGGCAAGCGGGCTTCATCATCGCATCGGTCACGACCAGACAGTTCAATGCGGAACCACCCGAAGACAATTCGGTGGACGCCAGATGTGCTGACATGTTGATCCCCATTTCGCGGCCCATTGGGCAACGAAGAGCAAAGCGAGATGCGTGTCGGCCGAGTGTTCAGGGAAAGCAGCAAGGCTGCTTGCAACGCACCGGCACCGCGCGGTTCGCTAGTGCCTGCCTCGCCTGACACGATTCAGGAATCCAGGCGGCGGGCAGGTTGAAAAGACAGCATCGCAAATGCGGTTCGGTAAGTCTGTACGGTGGCGGTCAGATCGGCAAGAGCGACCGATTGACACGAAATCCGGTCGAGCCCTACAAGGGAAAGACACCTGGCGATCCCTCGTGATCGTCAGCGAGTGCGCCCCTGTCGGGCTGCACGGGCGTGTCTGCGACGATCAACATGCATTGTGCGTTCGAACATAGACAGCCGTCTGTACGTTGTCGTACCGCATTTCCCTGCGTGGGCGCGTAGCTTATTGGTTCGAGGGGCGTGCGTGAAACCGCGAACGCAGCATCGGTCACGTATCGGATGTCATCTACGACGACGCCGACTGCGATTCGCTATCTGGTCGTGCAGACCCACAATGGGCGGTCTGGCGGCAAAGCCAAATACTTCCAACGGACTGGGGCGCCACGCGGACCGCGGCTCTCGTCGAATCCGAGCAGCACCGGATCGATTGGAAGCGAAAAGCTTTAAAAGCACCAAAGGCAGGAGCAGGTCATGAGGCAAAACATTCAGAAGTTATATCAAGCCCGCATCCATACATTCACTCCCGAATGCCTGGAACTGCAGGACGGCACATTTGATTTTCATCTACGGCATGCGGTGGAAGGCACGCTTCCTTCAGCGGACAAGCACTACGAGGTCGGCATTTTTTCGACGAGCGAGGAAGGCTTTACGGCCGCACTTGCCTATGGCGACAAATACATTGCGGAACATAAATTCGGCATGTAGCCACGCCGACGCTTATCGGTGAACCGCAAGCCTTAACCAGCACGGACGACACCCGGTTTGGCTGTCATCCAATCAGACGGACGGCGCTATGGCAGAAAGAATCATTTCAAGCGCGACACACGACGCGTACATGACCGTCAAGGATCATATAGCCGATGGCTGGGTGGCAAGTGTACGTATCGTTCCGAAGGGCTCATCGAAGGGCAGCGAGCGCATCGAACTCGACACTGTCTTCGAACGTGAAGATCTCGCGTGGGAATCCGTCGAGACGCTAGCGCGTGCCGAGCTCAACAATCTGAAGTAGCGCGCCGCCGCACTTCCAGACCTCGGTGGGCACGACGCAACGCCCGGTGCCTCGTGCAAAAGCTGATCGATGTCAAACTTCTGCTGGGTTCCGACCGGCTGTTACGCTGCGGGTGTGCAGGCCGGGGCCAGCGGAATAAACTGTCGGAAGAAAGGCGCCATCGTCGACGGCAAGGTCCACGCCGCGGCGCTTTGAGCACGGACAATCCAACCCCACGGCGGGGCTCGCCGTTCTGGCGAATTCCTGGAGGCCGACATGTATCAACGCATTCTGGTAGCGATCGACGGCAGCGAGACGTCCGAACATGCATTCGCCAGCGCGCTGCAACTCGCTCGCGACAACGGCGCACAGCTGCAGCCACTCTACGTGATCGACAACCCATTAATGCCATACGACGCGTCCGGCTACGATCCGACCATCTTGCGCGACGCCTGCATGCAGGAAGGCCAGCGGTTGCTCGCGGATGCACTGGCGCGGATGAAGCATGAGAACGTGGCCGGCGAGCCGAGGATCGTCGATGTCGCACCGATCGGCGAAGACATCGCGGAACGGATCCGCATCTCGGCCAACGAATTCAATGCGGACCTGCTGGTGCTAGGCACGCACGGGCGGCGGGGATTCAAGCGCATGGTTCTCGGCAGCGTGGCCGAACGCGTCGTGCGCGGTGCGCACCTGCCAGTGTTGCTGGTGCCGAGCCGGCAAGCGCAAACAGCCGTCGCGCCGACCGCCAAACGCGGACACGCCGACGTCGCCGCGGCGATGTACGAATTGCGCCGCTAGCCGCGGCGCAGTCACCGCGACAGGCCAGGACCGCACGGCCCTCTATTGCGTCTCGACCCGTGAGTACTCCGCACCCCGACAACGGGTGCGGACGCCTCGCCGGCAATCCTATGCGAAGGCTCACTTCGGGCTACGAATCGTCATAAACGGCAAAAGCGTCTGCGTTTTGCGGCAGTCGGAGCGGGGTCTGACCGTTGCGGCTGCAACCTTTGTAAACGAAAGCGTGCTTGCAGCGACCGAAAGGTATACAGTCAGTGTACGGGTCGCGTTCGGCGTCCCTCGTTCTGGAATGACCATGCGATCACAAATCAAAGTTGCACCACGTACGAGCGGCGCGATGAGCGAATATGCCCTGTCTCGTCAGGCACAAGCACTTCTGCTCGAACAGGCGGATCGGGCACGCGCGGAACAACGCCGCATCAATGACGCGCGCATTGATTCCAACGCGAGCAAGTGGCGCTATTCAGTGGCGTTGGCGGGGAGTTGATCCCGAACAGCCAAAGTTGAGGAGGGAAAGATGACCACAGCCACGTGGGGCGTTCTAGTCGGGATGATGTTCATCGTCACCGTATCCCATTACCGGTATCGGCAAGTTTTAGTGAGAAAGTAGAACGCAGGTTGACTGAATAAGAATGAGATGGTCGGCGAAATAAGACCGCGTTCTGCAGTAAGGCTCTGTGCGCGCAGCGGCGGAGGGACCGGTCCCGACATTGGCCGAAACATCAGTATTGCGGAGACTCTCCTCCATACAAAGGACCGATGTGTCGCACCATCAGCTTGAACAAGATCTCGTTCATCTCGAACACATATTGCCGCAACTCGTTGCCAATAGTGCGCTCGGCATGGTCTATTGGCGCCAGCGTATTACCGCCCTCGAAACCGCGCAGTCATCGCTTCCCGATGGCGCCCGCAGAGTGACTCGCCTGCTGTCGATGATCAACCAGATAGACGACGCGACGCGCCGGTCCTGAAGACAGCGTACGCAGTCTTTGTACCGATAGCGCTGCACTCAACGACCCGCCTGTCCGCGAACTGAATGCCCCTCAAAGAGTTGGCGGCAACGTGCCAAGTTGCCGGAACACGGATAGCCAATTCATCGGCGGGCAAAGGTCATCTCCAACACTCCTGACGAATGTTCGTTAAAGCGTCGATCGACGACACTACACGATACGAATGCTTTCCTGACGGCCAGTATGTGCTGCGTTGAAGATACTCGCTCGCTCAACCGCCCTGAAATAGATGTGCATGGCACCCAAAAGACAAGCGCGGAAGAAAGAAGGTATTCTTCCTGATCGACATGCCGCCTTGAGCCGGGAATGAACGCATGATAATGATGTGACAGAGAATGAGAAGGCGCCGAATGCGATATGAAACATCGGAAACGGGTATTAACGTCGCAATGCCATACGAACAAAACGCGCTTATAGGAATTGAACGCCAAAGCCTCGATGAAGTTTCATAAACTGCCTGGGCGGTATAAGATCTGTGAAAATCGTGAACTTCAACTGTGTCGCGCAGTGGTGCGCCTCATCCTGGTGAGGTAAGGCTAAATGGCCGCGCGAAGCGGTACAACAGCCAACCTGCTTCAGTCATTCGAACCAAAGATTCCCGCTTGCCTCGGGCAGGCGATCGCGCAGTCGCAACCGCATTCGCTGTACTGCTGTCGGAATTCGCAACGATCCATTCATACCCAACCCGATGCCCAACGACATCCCAGAGCCGCAAGCCATTTGTAACGACGTCACCCGCAGCGCGATCTTTATCGTCGCGACGATCGAAGCCGGCAACGACCATGCAGAAAAGGTGCGCGCATGGTGCGGCGACATCGCCGCTCTCGCGCGCTCTGTCGGCAAGCGGGTTCCCGCCGGTAATCTGTCGTGCGTGTGCGCCTTCGCCTCCGACGCGTGGGACGCCCTCTTCGGCGCCCCACGGCCCGCCTCGCTGCATCCGTTCCGGGAGTTCGGCTCGGGTGAGCGCCGGGCGGTAGGCACGGCGGGCGACGTGCTGCTGCATATTCGCGCCGACCACATGGATCTCTGTTTCGAGCTCGCCACGCAGCTACTGGGTGCACTCGGCGACGCAGTCACCGTGATCGACGAAGTTCACGGTTTTCGCTACTTCGATATGCGCGCCATGGTGGGGTTCGTCGACGGCACGGAAAACCCGACGGGTCGCGCCGCCAATGAATTTACCTTGATCGGTGACGAAGATCCGGAGTTCGAGGGCGGCAGTTATGTCGTCGTGCAGAAATACCTGCACGACATGACAGGCTGGAACGCCCTTTCCGTCGAGACTCAGGAACGCATTATCGGCCGCACGAAACTGTCCGACATCGAACTGGACGAAGCGGTGAAACCGTCCTGCTCGCACAGCTCGCTCACCACCCTCACCGAGAACGGCAAGGAGGTGAAGATACTGCGTGACAACATGCCGTTCGGCAAACCCGGTTCAGGCGAGTTCGGCACCTACTTTATCGGCTATGCCCGCTCGCCCGCGCCGATCGAACAGATGCTGGAAAACATGTTCGTTGGGCGGCCGCCGGGCAATTACGATCGGCTACTCGACTATAGCCGAGCCGTGACGGGCGGCCTCTTCTTCGTCCCGTCGGCTACCCTGCTCGAGGAACTCGCGGACCGCGATCCACACACCGCCGCTGCTGCCGGTGTGGAACAGCAGACCGATATGTCATCGTCCGCAGAGCCGCATGAAGCCGGCTCATTGAACATTGGCTCTCTCAAGGGAACGTCCCAATATGAATAACCTGCATCGCGAGCTGGCCCCAATCTCCCGTGCTGCCTGGTCGCAGATCGAAGATGAAGTGGCGCGCACCTTCAGGCGCAGCGTCGCCGGCCGTCGCGTGGTCGACGTCAAGGGTCCCGGCGGCACCGAACTGTCGGGCGTCGGCACCGGGCATCAGATCGCGATCGCCGCGCCGCAGCAGGGCGTCGTGGCGAAACTGGCGGAGGTCAAGAGCCTCGTCGAGTTGACCGTGCCGTTTGAATTGCAGCGCGAGGCAATCGACAGTGTCGTGCGCGGCGCGAAAGATGCTGACTGGCAGCCCGCGAAAGAAGCGGCAAAACAACTCGCCTACGCCGAAGACCGCGCGATTTTCGACGGCTATCAGGCTGCGGGTATCGGCGGGATTCGCGATGGCTCGTCCAATCCGCCGCTCGCCCTGCCGGCCGATGTTAGCGACTATCCGAACGCCATTAGCAACGCGCTCGAACAACTGCGGCTCGCCGGCGTGGATGGCCCCTATTCCGTGCTGCTCGGCGCCGATGCGTACACCGCATTGGGCGAGGCACGCGACCAGGGTTATCCGGTTATCGAGCACATCAAGCGGATTGTGAATGGCGACATCATCTGGGCGCCCGCGCTCGCCGGCGGCAGCGTGCTGTCCACACGCGGCGGCGACTTCGAGTTACACCTCGGCGAAGATCTGTCTATCGGCTACACGAGCCATACGGACACCGTGGTGCGACTTTATCTGCGCGAAACACTGACATTTTTGATGTTGACGAGCGAAGCATCGGTTTCAGTGACGCAGGTGGAATAGGCGGTGGAATAAGCGGTGGAACGAGCGGATTGAGCGTCTCGATGTTCCGGTAAGGTAATGGCTTCGCCCGGCTGAATGCCGTTCTGGTCCGGCATTCAGCGCCTTCCTCTGCGCAGTGAGGCAATCACGGCATGGTTAGCGTAACGAACCCGGAATCCGTCCATGCACTCCATGAACGGGCTGCGTAGAAGGGAATATTGATTTTCCAGTGGAAAGCATTGGCGGATCGACCCGACACGTATCACCGGAACGCCGTCACTTGCCGGTTTCGCGCCGACTCTGTTCCTCGACAGTGAAAATAGCTTCCGGCGTGACTTCAAGCCGAGCTTTCGGTATCGGCAAACCGCTCCCGTCGGAAAGACCGTAGGTGCCCTCCTTGATCTTCTGCAACGCGCGCTCGATGTCCGCGATGCGGTGGTCGTTCACGTCACGCAGCGCCTGGTTGACCTCTTTCTGGGCCATCGACTGCGCTTCGTCCTCGTACTCCTCCGCTTCATCGCCATGCTGCTCCTGCGTTGCCTGCTCGTCGGCGAGCGTGTTCTCCTCCCCGCCCAGCAGTTCCCGGCGAAGCGCCTCGAGGCGCTCGCGCTGCTGCGCGATGAACCCCTCACTCAACTCACCCTGTTGCTCCGCCATGATTCTCTCCCTTGCGTCGATTCGCTTTGCACGCGGTAGCGTGAAGCGTCACTCACCCAACTCCCGAAATGCGTGGCCATTCAGCTTCTCGTCTTGAAGTCTACGAGCAAGTCATGCCCAAGTGAAGCCGGGCTTCGCCGATGAGAGCGATCGACGGCATACGCGCAGTGCGTTGCCGTTCAGGCTGACTATCCTGCTGTCGACAGGATGGAATTGCGGCATGATGGCTCTTCTGAGAAGCATGCGCGCTGAATGCAGGCGGATGTCGATCGCGAACGCTGCAAAGGAGAAAGCGATGCCAACATGCACAGTTTCTTACGGCGAGTTTGAAATCGTGGTGCGGCCTGAACTTAACGAGCGCGGCGCGTGGGTTGCGAGTGTGAGCGTCAGTCGAGGCGCGGGAGCCGCAATCTATGACCGTCCTATGACGACCCAACCGGAATGGCTGACTGAAGAGGAAGCCACGAGGGACGGCGTCGAATGGGCTTACCGGTTCGTCGATCAAGACCTGAATGCGCGGCAACCCCACTCCACCGTTGCCGAGCGCTCCCGAGCGGAAACCTGGTTCCGTGACGTCGAGCAATCGCGCAGTGCCAAACCTACCACGTAGCAACCACAGCGACGGAACATCGCGCCCGGTAGCCTTGCGTAGCGAGCGCGGGATCAGGCCGGCGTGCCCAGGGATAGCCCTGACTTTTCCGCCAATTCGCCCCGACGTGTCTTGATTCGACTGCAGGATGGCGGTTTCGCGCGCTATGGCAGTGTATTGCGTCGACAATACACGGTGTTACGCTCAGGAAAGCAGCCTTCGCGGCAGTGAGCCGCCGTTCAGCGGCAAAATCAGCAGCTATCAGAACATACCGCGAAGCGCGATTGCCTACGAGAGGCGAAACATCGCTGCGGGAGCGACTGCGATGCAAATCAAAACATATACCGTACTGACGCTAGTGGTGTGCAGCAGTGCTGCCTTCGCATGGCAGCCGCTCACCTATCCGATCCGAAGTCAAAGCCCTTACCAGCGCAGTATCGACAACGCAACGTGTTACGCGGCGGCGAACAAGCAGACCAAGGTCAACATCACCCGGGAACCGCAGATTCCGCCACGCAAGCCGGCTGCCACCAAGACCTCGTCGACGGGTGTGCCGTCGCGACCGCCATTGCCCTCCAGCAGTTTTTCGAGCGCGCCGATTGGCGCCAGCATGCCGGCTGCGGCCACCGCAACAGGCGCAAGCGCGCCCGCCGCGACCACGGCTGCTGCGGCGCCGACCAAAGGTGCTTCGGCGCCCAAGGCGGCGAGCGCTCCGCTGGCGGGAACCACGACCACGGCGACATCGGCGACATCGGCGACATCGGCGACAAGTGCGGAAAACGGCGCCTCGGAAACGGCGGCTGCTAGTGCGGCCCAGGTGGCTGCGGCATCCGGTGTGAAGCTGCCGCCTCTGCCTGCGCCCGAGCCGCCAATGACACAGTATTGGGCCGCGTATGGCGCGTGCATGCAAGCGCGGGGTTACGTAGTCGCACAGTAACCTTGCTTGCAAGCCTCGTTACGGTGCCTTGTTTTTCTGATTGTGGCGCCGGCATTCGACGCCCCTTTGCGACACGGCGATGCTTAGCGACTTGACCTCCGATCAGCACGATCCATCCCGATGCGGACACTGCGGTGTCCCGCTAGCCGGTCGCTTCACGCCTTGTCCTTCGTGTCATCAGTGGCCGCACGAGTCGCTCGCCGCGCGCGCTGCCCCGCGTCCTTCCCTGCAAGTCCCGTTACACGAGCCGCTGAACGACTCACAGCCGCTGGTGGACAGCCGGCTGCCCATCCGCAAGATCCGGAGTCCGTCCTCGCGCGCGCTGGTCAATCCTTATGAGTTCGTCGAGGAACCCGTCGTCGCGGTGCCTATATATCAACGGTTGCGCCAGCCACTTGTGCTGGCCGCGTCGGTGCTGGCGGTGACGTCCGCGGTGTATCTGGGTTTCATCCGTAGCAACGACTCGAAGGTCGGCACGCCTATCGCGGTCTCCGGCAAGGTGCAGACACAGCGTGTCGCGCCGCTTGCCGTCTTGCCCCAGAAGTCCGCGCCCGCGGGCGCTCAGCGATCCGCGACCGCCCCGCCTCAGAAACCCGCGACCATCCTCGCGCAGAAACCCGTTGCCGCTGCCCCGCAGAAGCCGGTGGCCGCTCTCGCGCAGAAACCCGTTGTGGCTCTCCCGCAGCAGCCTGTTGCCGCCCCCGCGCAGCAGCCCGTTGCCCCTCTCCCGCAGAAGCCCGTGGCGACCGTGGCCGCACAGAAACCTACGACGGTCGCCGCGCTTCGACCCGCGCCGGCGCGTTCGCCACCGATTCCGCCACCGGCCGCTTCCCCGCCGCTCGCGCGCCGCGTCGCATCCGTTGACCCCGGCGCGAAAAGCGATTCGGGCGGCCAGTCAGGCAAGCCACCGGATAAGGCACGCGCGGACGTGTCCCGGCATCTGCGCGCCGCGCGCGCCAATCTTCAGGAGAACAATTTATCGGCAACCAGAGCGCGCCTCGCGGCGGCGATTGCCGCGCAACCGGATAATCGCGACGCGTTGAATATACGCTCCACGCTGAGCGCGCGCGAACAGCAACGCGATGCGTTACTGAGTCTCGCGCGAGGCTGCGGATATATCGCCCGATGGACGTGCGTCTCGCACAACGCCGGCACCGCGCTGCAGATCGATTCCAGCAGCAAGGAAGCCCAACGTCTTGTCACGCTTGCGCAGCGCCAGACCGAACTCCAGATGCCCCCGGCCGCGGAGCCCGCGCCCGAGCCGGCACCCGACACACGCGACCTGACCAGCCATCACTGATGGCACGGTCAGTTGCAAGCCGGTCATGAACCAAAGCCGACGAGCGCTTGCGGGTGTCGCGCCCTAACGGGCCGAGACGGCAAGACTCACCTGACGCGCGATCGCGCGATAGCGGTCGGCGGTATCCCTGAGCGTCAAGCCGGTCAGCGAACGTTGCGCCCGCTCCTGCCCCAACGCGGCAATCACTGCCTCGGCGTAGCACTGCACATTGTCCGTATCGATCAGCTGGACACCCGGAAAGCCGTTCGCGAAGGCGAAGGCCGGAATCTTGCTCGCCACGATCGGCACGCCGGAGGCCAGCGCCTCGAGAAATGCCACACTGTGCGCCTCGGATTGCGACGGCATGACGAACACGTTCGACTCGGAGAGCACACTGGCGACGTCAGTGCGCGGGCCCGCGACCACGACGCATTCCGCAATGCCAAGCGTTTTCGCCAGCGCAATGACCGCGCGCTGATAGTCCGGGTCTTCGACCACGCCGTACAGCACGAGACGCGCGTCTTTCCCCCGCCTGAGCACTTCGCTGAAAGCCCGCAGCGTCGCCAGTTGATTCTTCACTGCCGCGTACCGGCCGATCTGCACCACCTGCGCCGTGCGGCCGTCCCGCTCCGCGCCGTCAGTGAACGAAAAGCGTTCGAGGTCCACGCCGTTCGGCACCACGGTCATGGAAGGATGCGGCCCGATGGCCTGCACGTAGTCCGTCACGCCCTGCTCGGAAACGCCGATCACCACACGCGCGCGCGCCGAGAGGATATGCTCGACGCGCCTGAACAGCGGGCGCTCGAAGTCGTTGGTCGCCGAATGCATGACATACACCACCGGCACGCGCAGCGGCAACGCACGCGCGTAGAACGACGGAATGGTCGCGTGCGCAAAAATCACATCCGGGCGAAAGCGCCGCACCGCGGCGAACAGATGGCATAGCTTGACGAGCGCACGATGCCGCCGCTGCGGAAATACGCACTCCACGCCATGGCGCTCCAATTCGTCCTGCAGCGGCGCGAATTCCGCATGCGCCGGCAACAGCGAAGCCACGCACACCGCCATGCCCTCGGCGCACTGGTCGAGCGCGAGGTCCTTGGCCAGGACTTCGGCTCCCGACAGGCGCGGTGCAAGGACCAGATGAAATACGCGCATCATGAGGTCCTCGTCGTCAATGTCCTGAACAGCATCCATGCGGCGGCGCAGCCGAGGCCGAGCGTCATGGACCAGGCAATGCCCGTCACACCCCACCAGTGAACGGCGGGAGGCGCGCTCAGCAGCAGCACCACGACCTGGATCGCCGACGCGTGCACGGTGGCTTTCGCGTCGCCCACCGCGCGCAGATAAGCCACCAGTACCGCGATCAACGCACCGATCGCCATGTTGATCACGAGAATTCTGAAGAGCGGCACCGCCGGCAGCCACGCCGCGCCGAGAACCAGCGAGAAGAGCGGCTCGGCGACCAGCCTCAGCAGCGCGACGAAAGCAGTGAGCCCGATTGCGACCACCAGCAGATAGATCTTGATGACGCGCGCCGCCGACTGCGGATTGCGCCGGTAATGCGCCGCGAACGTGGGGAACAGGTATTGCGACATGGCGATCGCGGCGTCCGCGAGCAGCATCTGTGCGAGCCGCGACGACATCTGATAGCTGCCCAGTTGCGCCGGCCCGAGCAGCTTGCCGACCACCACCTTGTCGAACTGGTTGAGCAGCAGGTTGATCACGCTGCTGGCCCAGATCCATCGGCTGAAGCCGACATAGTGGCCGATGCCCGACCACACGGCGCGGATCGGCGGCCGCGGTTTCATGGTCGCCCAGGTCAGCGTGCTCTTCAGGCTTTCGCCCGCCACGAGGCCGAGCAGCACGGAGGCAGCGCCCGCGCCGAAATACGCGAGCACGAGCCCGACCGAACAATCGACGAACGCCGCCGCCACCTCCACCCCGGCGATGTGCTGGAACCGCCGCTCACGCTGCACGACGTAATAAGCGGGCGAAGCTAGCCCGCGCAGCAAAGGCAGCAGCGCGGCGAGCTGGATCAGCACCAGCGAGCCGTTCAGATGAAACTGGTCGCTCAGCAACGGGGCGAGCGCGACCAGCAGCAGCGAGATAAGCACGCCTCGCGCCGTCAATGTCGTCCACAGCGCGCCGAGTTGCGAGCGCGACGGCGGATGTTCGCCTTGAATGACCGCTTGCGCCAGCCCGGTGTCGGACAACGCCTCGGCAATCGCCACCGCGAGCAAAGCCACGCTCACGCTGCCGATCGCCGCCGGCCCGAGCATCCGTCCGATCGCAAGAAATTTGATCGCTACAAGTCCACGCACAGCGAACTGTTGTAGCAGGACCCACGTCGCCGCACTCGCGCCGAAGCTGCCCGCCATCGAGAACGCCGGAAGCCTGATCGCCCGCAAGCTATTTCTCCGTCGAATCGCAGCGCCGGTGAATCGGCCACGCACAGCGATTTCACGCATCGCTGCGAACGCCGCCGGCGCATTATTAGTTAGATTGCACCAGCAAGCTGGCGAAGTTTTTCATCGAATTCCATGCACGACCATACCGCGAGAGAATCGCCGACAACCGCCATCAGCTAGGCTGGTTCCGCCGCGGCCAACACCCCCTAGTACGTTAACCAACAAAGCGGGTCAAATTAGTGCTTCTACCCATTCCGGCGGTGCTAACGTTGCTCAGCCGACGCCGCTCAGGAACAGGCGCACGAGCACTTTTTCACCCAACGTAAATGGCTGCCGACGCAATGGAACAAGACTACGTCCTGATTGTGGAACCGAATCTGACCGGGCACCGCTGGCGCTATGTCGAGTGGACCATGCAGGCCTGCGCGGAGGCCGGCTATCCGTGCATGCTCGTCACCGAATGCGCCAACGAAGACCACCGGCTCGCGCGGCAAATCACCGCCGCCAACCGCCCGGACCAGCAGATCGCTTTCGTCGATCCCGAGGAGCGGCCGCGCAGCCGCCTGCGCGAGCCCAACGAATACTGGCGCTTTCACCGCTACTTCAAGCGCGTGTACACGATCATCAGCCGCATGCAGTCCATCCGTCTCGTGGTGGTGCCTTACGTCGATTACTTCTTTTATTCGCTGCCGTTTCTCGGCTCGCCATTCGGCGACACCCCGTGGATCGGCATCACGATGCGCGCGACGTTTCATCACCACAAGGTCGGCATCAAGGCGCCCGATCGTCCGCTCGTCAATGCGGTCAAGTCGCAGCTATTCAAGCGCGCGGTCCGCACCACCGGCCTGCGCACGCTGCTGACGATCGACCCCACGCTGCCCGAATGGGCGGCCCATAACGCGTGGAAACACAGCGCGGCCATCGCCTATGTGGCCGATCCCTTTCCCGATGAGCAGGCGGAGGACCCGGCGCTGGCCCGCAACCGTCTGGGGCTCGATCCCGAACAGCGCTATTTGCTGGTGTACGGCGCGATCACGGAACGCAAGGGCATCTACGAACTGGTTCACGCGCTCACGCGACTCGAACATGCACCCACGTTGATCGTCGCCGGCGAGCAGGATGCGGGCACGCGCCACTTCATGCGCAACCATGTGCGCAGCCTCAAACCCGCACCGCTGGTGCTCGACACATTCATTTCGAACGATACGGAGCGCGACCTGTTCTCCGCGTGCGACGCGGTCTGGCTCGGCTATAAGGGGCACTACGGCATGAGCGGCGTGCTGGTGCAGGCGTACCGCTTCGGCAAACCCGTCATCGCGACGGAAGACGGTTTGATCGGCTGGTTCAGCCGGCGTTGCGAATTGGGGCCGATCCTGAGCGACCTGAGTTCCGCGTCGATCGGCCGTGCGATCACCGAGACGATGACCTCCTGGCCGCACGCGCCTGAAACCGTACCTGGCGCCCGCGAGGATCTGTTGTCACGGCATACGCTCGGGCAGTTCAAGCAGACCTTGCTGCAACAGATGGCCTGACCGCCCAGGCGGCTTTCAAAAAAAGCGAGGCGTCCATCATTACGATGGACGCCTCGCCATTTGCGGCATTTGCGGCATTTGCGGCATCTGTTAATTGGCCGGATACACGCGTAACCGGCCGCATTTCTCCCTGCTCAGGACAACTGGCCACCCGCCGCAGCGGCGGGCACCTGCTCGCGCACCGAACTGCTGCGCTTTTCCGGGAACAGCGCGTTGCGCATCAGCAGGAACGGGTACTCGATAGCGCGCGTAGTCACGTAGCCGATCGTAATCGCAATCGCAAACTGCGCCGCAAGCGCGACAACCCAGATGAGACTCGGCGCGAGACCCAGCGCGGTCGCTTTGCGAATCAGCATGTCGCCGGGCGCGAGCGCGAGCGAATGCCACAAGTAAATACCGTACGAATAAAGGCCGATCCACGCCACACCGCGATACAGCCACGACTGACGCAGCGACCCGGAGTACTCCAGCACCAGCACGATCAGCGCGGCGAATCCGATCGCCTGGATCGTATAGCCGATGCTTTCATCCAGCGCGAGATTCTTCGTGGCGAAGGCGAGCCATGCGCAAAGCAGGACGACGCTGAAGATCAGCAGCCACTTGCGCTTCGCGAGTTGATGGTAGACGCCGGGTTTCATCCAGTAGATCGCGGAAAGAATCACGCCGACCAGCAAACTGTCGATCCGGTATTGCGTATACGCAAAAGCCGCCTCGAGATTGCCGCCCGCCACGGCGAAACAGCGCGCGGCGAGCACTATCGCGCAGATGCCGGTGAGCACGCTGACGATCGTCCAGGCGCCGAGACGCCAGCGCGCGAACAGAAGCAGAAGCGCGGGCAGCACGAGATAGAAGTGTTCTTCGACGGCAAGGCTCCACGTCTGGGTAATCGAGGTGCCCAGATAGTTCTGCAAGTGGGTCAGGTTCTGGATCAGGAAGGAATTCCACGGGTGACGTCCGGCCAGCACATGAAAGACGATCAGCACGTAATACGCGGGCCAGATGCGGAAAATCCGCCGGATGATAAAGCGCCGTGCGTCGACATGTCCGGTCTCGGCGTACTGTCGAAGCAGCAGGCCACCCACCAGAAAACCGCTGAGCGTGAAGAACAGATTCACGCCTTCGCGGCCGAAATTCTTCAGCGGGTACTCAATAATCTGAATGAGGTAATTGCCGGTGTGAACAGCATGAAAGTGAAAGCCCATCACCATGATGATGGCGATGCCGCGCACGAAGTCCAGCTCGACTGCCCGCCCGGCTGTTGTGGGTCCCGCCCCGCCGAATAATTTCATGTTGTTCCCCCTGTCGACCAGAGTTGGCGCTTTAGCGCCTTACGCTGGTCCTACGCACATGTGAGCGAGAAGAGTTGGCGCTTTAGCGCTTTTAGCCCTACTCTGATCCCATGCAAGATGGTTGCTGTCGTCGTTCATGGGCGCGTGGCCCTTTTTGCATCTTCGGTGTCGGCAAGCGTGCGTGCGCGCCAACTTCAAGGCATTGGCCGACAAGATACGCAAGTTTGCGCGCGTCTTGCAGAGCATGCGCTTTCCGCCGACGCCAGAACCCAGGCAATGCTCGACGAATGCGGTCCAGCCAACTAACAGCGCGGGAGATTCCTTCAAAATAACCCGATGCGAGACCGTCCGCTATAGACCGACGGCGGATCGAAGGCGACGGGGAGGGATCAGTAATGCGCCATCAGTATGCAACGCCCTGGATATGGATTTTTCTGCTACCGCTTGCGTTCGACTATAAGGCGACCGACGCGAATACCGGCCACTTCGCGCAGTTCATCTTCGTCCTTCCGGCGATCGCCGCGGGCATTGCGCTCCTTCTCATCGCGCCGCGCTTTCGCGAACGCTCGCGGCTGCGCTCGGCCGTCACGTGGAGCGTGATGCTGTGTGTGTTCGGCAGCATCGTCGCGCAACTGGTTCAGGATAACGACACCGGCAACTACCTGCGCGTGCTGTTGCCATTCGTCCTCTTCATGCTGGGCTATCTCGTGGCATGTCGCCCGTGGAGCGAGTTCCGCATCGCCCAGTTCGAAAAAGCCCTGTTCGTCGCCAACGTCATCAGCCTCGTGTTCACCCTGGTCTACGGCATGGCGACCGGCGGCGGTCTCGACGACGTGCGCTTCCGCATCCTCTCCGTGACCTTGCTGGGTTTGCAAGGCGTGTTGCTCCACGAATTCATCGTGGCGAAGCGTTTTTCCTTTTTTACCGTGTCGGTGTTCGCTCTGAGCGTTGTCATCGAGCTGCTGAGCGTGACCCGCAGCGCGATGATCGGCACCGTGCTGCTGTTCCTGATCGCCATGGCGCTCAGCGCGCCGTCGATCCGGCATATCTGGCGCGCGATGAGCCGCACGATCATTATCAGTGCCGTGCTCGCCGGCGCGGCCGGCGTTGCGGCGCTGAGTTTTCCGACCGTCGCCGAACACTGGACGCAGCGCATTTTCTTCTCCGAAGAGACCCGCTCCGGCAAGGATCCGACCACCGTCACGCGTCTCGCCGAAATGCGTGACCAGTACGATCAGGTGACGGCGGAACCGGAGACGCTGCTATTCGGCGAAGGCTACGGTCACTACTATCGCTACTCACCGGTCTATCTGCCTGACCTCGCCGGTCAGATCAGCGAGAAAGACTTCTACGCGATCAGCGAGTGGGCCGCGGGACACAATTTCTGGGTCTATCAGTTCTTCGCGGGCGGCCTGCTGTTCGGCCTCGCCATGCCATTGGTCACCCTTGCGGCGCTGGCGATCTGCTTCTTCTCGTATCGGTACTGGCGCTCTGTGGTGCCCGACGCGCCCATGTTGCCGGTGCTCGGGCGCGCCATCATGCTGTTTGCCGCGTTACCGGCCACGTCGATCGGCGGCAATCCTCTCGGCCCGCGTTTTTCGGGCCTGATATTCGGCGTCGCGCTCGGTTTGATGATCGCCACTCACGCGCGCTTGCAGCGCGCGCTGCCGGCTCGCGCGCGGCGCTTGCGTCGTCCGCCGTATGTACGGGCGGAGGCAATGCCCGAGCTGCCCGGCCGGATCCAACCCGGCATGGGCCGCGCCGACCTCCCGTCCGCGCTCGGCATGTCGAGCTCAGCCGATACCGGCACCGACTCCCGCCAGTACGGCGCGCTCGTCCCGCACACGCCGCAGAGGCACCGCTCCAACCGACCCGGTATCATCCGATGAAAATCCTCCACCTGCTTGCAAGCGTCGACCCACGCGCCGGCGGTCCCGTTGAAGGCGTGCGCCGCAGCGGCGTGGCCATGCAGGAAGCCGGGCACGAGATCGAAGTGGCGACGTGCGATGCGCCCAACGAGGCCTACCTCGCGGCTTTCCCGTTCCCGGTCCACGCCTTCGGGCCGACCCGCGGCCGCTACAGCTTCAGCGAGCGCCTCGCCCCCTGGCTTGCCGCCAACGCGAAGCGCTTCGACGCGGTGATCGTCCACGGCTTGTGGCAATACCACGGCTTCGCGGCCTGGAAAGTCCTGCACAACAGCGAGGTGCCGTATTACGTGTATGTACACGGCATGCTGGACCCGTGGTTCAAAGAGGCCTATCCGCTCAAGCATCTGAAGAAGTGGCTGTACTGGCCGTGGGCCGAGTATCGCGTGTTGCGCGATGCGCGCGCCGTCATCTTCACGACGGAAGAAGAACGCACGCGAGCGCGCCAATCGTTCTGGCTGTACCGGGCGCACGAACGCATCGTGCCGTTCGGCACGGCGGTGCCGCAACTCGAAGCCGCGCCGCTGCGCGAAGCATTCCTGCAGGCTATCCCCAGCCTGCGCGGCAAGCGCATCGTGCTGTTTCTCGGCCGCGTGCATGCGAAAAAAGGCTGCGATCTGCTGATCGACGCGTTCGCGCGCATTGCCAGCCGCGATCAGACGTTGCACCTCGTCATCGCCGGTCCGGACGAAACCGGCTGGGCCACGACACTGCGCACCCAGGCGCAGGCGGCCGGTGTCGCGCATCGTGTGAGTCTGCCGGGCATGCTGCAAGGCGACCTGAAGTGGGGGGCTTTTCATGCGAGCGACGTGTTCATTTTGCCGTCGCATCAGGAGAATTTCGGCGTGGCGGTGGCTGAGGCGCTCGGCTGCGGGCTGCCGGCGCTGATCTCCGACAAGGTCAATGTGTGGCGCGAGATCGAAGCGGACGGCGCGGGGCTGGTGGCCGCGGATACGGTCGACGGTACGGAAAAGAATCTCATACGCTGGCTCGAACTCGACGACACCGCTCGCGAGGCAATGCGCGCGCAGGCGGCTCGCACATTCAATGCGCGCTTCCGGGTCGAGACCATGGTCAGCGCACTGACCGCCCTGCTCGAATCCAAGGGCCGCCACGAAGACGCGCGTGACAACACGCTCACCACGCTGCGCGAAGCAACCCAGCAAAGCCGCTGAACGCGCACGGTCAGCTACGCGGCGCGCAGTACGCGCACGCGCCTGGCTCGTGACATCGCGACACGACAGCGCACAAAGTCCCGACTTAAATTGAAAATGGCGCGCCTGAGGCGCGCCATTTCTCCTTCGTCTTCAGTGCCCGTTCACTGCTCCTTCATCAAGGGCGTCAAGGTCGATGCCGCGATCGGCAACGTATCGATCTGAGACGGCGCCTGAAGCGACATGCTGGCGCTGTTCGCGGCCTCGACGCGATTGGTGCCGACGAGATCCGGCAAATCGAGTTGCCGCTTCAGATGACCGGCAAGGCGCAGCGACAGCGCGGCAATCGTGATGGTCGGGAAATTCGCGCCGACGGTCGGAAACACCGAGCTGCCGCCAATGTACAGATTGCTCATGCCATGCACCTTGCAATCGCGATCGACCACGCCCTCGCGCGGCGAATCGTGCATGCGCGTGGTGCCCATGTGGTGCCACGTGCCTTCGAGTTTCACCGGCCACGTCCGGCCTTCGAGCGGCTCGTCGAGCGTGACGTCCGCGACGTTCGCCATCTGCAATTCCTGCGCGAGCAACTGAAAGGTCTTATCGAAAGTGCGCTGCACCTGTTCGCCGAGGCGCCACTCCACGCGTACGCGCGGCATGCCGAAATGGTCGCGCTTATCGGTCGACAACGTCACGCGGCTATCCGGATCGGGCACCGCTTCGACGATCGCCTGCAGCGTGACGTCCGTGATCAGCGCGGGCCATTGCAACAGCCGCGTCAAACCGAAGCCGACGGTATGCAGCGGGTGCGAAATCATCGTCTCGACGTCGCGCTTCAGACTGCGACCCGGCTGATCCTTGCCCATCAGCGCTTCCTTGAAACGGATCAGCGCCTCGGAACCCGCACTGCCTTCGCCGTACCATTTCGAGTAGAGCCAGACACGCGAATTCAGCAGCTTCTCCCGTTCCATCCACTCCTGCGTTGGCGCGAACTGAGACGAGATCTTCGTACCGTGCGCCGACACCGCCGCGTTCTGGTAGTGATACTTGATGTCGTACAGCTTGTTGCGCGCGACGCCCGGACGAAAGCGCACTTTGCCCGACATCATGCGCGGATGGTCCATGAAGTAGCGGCCGACCAGGTCGTTGGCATTGCCGAGGCCGGCGGCCTGCACATTGTTCGACGCGAGCAGCAGGCGCGCGTTCTCGATGCCGCCTGTGGCCAGCACGAAAATCCTCGCGGTCACCGAGATTCGGCGGCCGCTGATCGTGCCCACTTTCACCCTGGAAATCGTCGTGCCTTGTGCGTCGGCGTCGATATTGAGCACGTTTGCGTGGAGGAACACACGCACCCTCGTGGAGCGCGACAGTTCCTCGCGATACGTCTTGCCAAAGCGCACCGGCGGGCTGAACTGCGCGACGGTGTCACGCATATCGCCGGTGGCGAGCGGCAGACGGCGCACATCCTGGCGCCCGATCTCGCGCTCCCAGTAAGCGGGGTCGAAATTCTGCGGACCGAGCTTCAGCAGTTCATGCGTGCGCGCATAGTAGGGCGCCAGTTCGTCGAGACCGAACGGCCAGCCGCTGTGCGCGATCCAGTCTCGCTTTTCGAAGTCCCAGGGGTCGAGCGGGCGGCACCAGCCGCCCCAGCAGTTGCTGCTGCCGCCGAAGTACCGGCTGCGCGAGCCGTCCGCGAACGTATAGGGAAGCCCGACGTTCTCGCCGCGATACAGGTCGCGGGTCGCGTCGTCAGGCCCGAAGCCACCGCTTTCGAGCACGCAGGCGTCGATACCCGCCCTGGACATCTCGAGCGCGAGCGTAATTCCGGCAACGCCTGCACCGATGATGCAGACCGTCGTTTCAACAACCGTGTTTTGTTCAACTGTACGCGTATCGATGAACATCCCCTACTCCCGATCTTCTTCACGCATTTTTTGAGCGCGTCACGGTTCGCCGGCCACGGCCGGCAACCATGCTACGCAAACGTCGCAACCGGGCTCTGCATGCGTGCCGCCTCGGGTGCCGCTCACCATATCGCGCGACAAGCCCCTTGCGGCAGCCTACATTCCGGCACTGCGACCTCGGCCTCCTCAGCGTACGAACGCTGTGGTTCTATGTCTGTGGGTCAGGTCACGGAGTCGAACCGTTTCCTGATGAAGCGGCACGGATTTCCGCCGTACACGCCCTCGGCGTCCAGCGACCGATGCACGACCGACAAAGGCGTCACGACCGCCGAACGGCCAATCGTCACGCCCATTTGCACCACGCATTTCGACGTGATCCAGACGCCGTCCTCGATGACGATCGGCGCAACGTGCAGATCCATTGTGGTGCTCATGTCGTGTGAGCCGGCGGTGAGGAACGTGCCTTGAGAGATGCACACGTTCGAGCCGATGCGAATCAGCGTCTGGTTGTAGATCCAGACATCGACACCGAACCAGCAGTTGTCGCCCACCTCGAGATTCCACGGCGCCTTCACCCGCACCGGATGCACGAACCGGCAACCTGTGCCGATCTTCGCGCCGAACAGCCGCAGCAAGGCGACGCGCACACCGGAAAACGGCAGCAGCTTGTTGTTGATCACACAGGCTTCGAGCACGAACCAGATCAGTTCGATCAGCGCGCCGCGCCGCGCCTGATAGTTTCCTTTGCCGGCCTGCGCCAGCTCGATGACGCGACCGTCTTCGCGCACAGCATCGGCCTGCGGCATGCGGCCGATATGGGGATCGTCGGCAATGTTACCCATCAGCTTTCTCCGAACCACGAACAGTGGTAAACATACGCAGGCATGCCAGGCAAATTCTTTACATTATGTTGCGGCGCCTTGCGGGACTTTTCACTGTGGCCGTGCCGGCAAGCGTTTTGGCGGCTACACGCGTACTGGTTGGCGCACGATAGCTTTATCCCGACCGCATCTCCTTGGGGAACAAGATGAACACCTCGCTTCGACACACCGCTACCTGGATGTTTCTCGCAATCGGATCGTGCGCGATGCCGGCTTTCGCACAGAAGGCCGCACCCGAACCCGCACCCGCCGCGACCGCGGTCAACGCCTATGGTGTCAACGCACAGCTTCCCGCCAACCGGCGCGCCGCGCATCGCGACAGCGAGAAGGCGTTGCTCGGCTCGCCGAACCCCTACGGCACCGACAACGTGCAAGGCAATACCGACGACGCCCAGCGCGCCGCGCTGCTCGATACGCAACGCATGACCGTGCTGGGTGGAGGTCAGGGTGCGCAACCGGCGGTAGGCAAGGGCCAGCGCAAGGCGCCCGCCGCGGCCAACGGCCAGGTGCGCGTAGCGGGCCAGCCGGGTCGTCCGAATCCTGCGGCCAACGCGCTGGCTGCGGACGGCACCGCGAAAGCCACCTATGCCGATCCCTACACTTCGGGTAAACGCGGCGTCTACCGTTCTCCGTGGTGAAATCAGCTTCATGATGAGGCCGCGGTCCGGATCAATCCGGCGCGGCTTCCTCCGCCGTGGCCGGCTTGTGCCGGCGCGGGCCGGATCCACCTGCAGCGCGCGGGCCGACCGGAGGTGCCGCGCCTTTCGATTGTTTTCCTTCCGACTTACGCAACAGCACCGCGAGCCGTTCTTCGAAGGTGCGAATCGTCGACTCCGGCGAGAGCGCGCGCTCCGCATAATTGCGCGCGGCTTTGCCGAGCGCCGCGCGTCGTTCCGCGTCGCTGGCGAGCACCGTGATCGCCGCGGCCAGCGCCTTCACGTCGTCCGGCGGCACGACCACACCGCGTGGCGCCACGGCTTCGTAGAGCGCCGTGCCACGGCGCGCCATCGCAATGGTCGCGTGCCCGCTTGCGAACATCCCGGTGAGCTTGGAGGGCATGACGAGATCCGCCGCGTCGCCGCGTTGCGGCAGCACGTGTATATCGGCGAGATTGAGCAGTTCGTTCAGGCGCTCGACCGGTTGCAGCGGCAGGAACACGCAATTCGTCAATCCCGAGCAGCGTTCCAGCAGATGCTCTTTGGCGGCGCCGCTGCCGCAGAACACGAAGGTAAGGTCCTTGCGCGCGGCAAGCGCGACCGCCGCATCGGCGAGCGTTTCAATGCCCTGCTTCGCGCCCATGTTGCCGGAGTACAGAATCACTTTCTGTTCAGCGGGAATTCCGAGCAGACGCCGGAATTCGCTCGGCCGCCCGAGCGGGAAGATGCTCGACACGTCGACCCAGTTTGGCAGGCACACCACCTTCGATGCGTCGACGCCTTTGGCCGTCGCGCGGGCGCTCATCTGCCGCGTGATGGACGACACCGCATCGAAGCGCCGCAGCAACGCGCTTTCGATCCAGCGTGCCGTGCGGGCCGCGCGTGGGCTTTTCAGCAGGCCCAGATCGAAAGCCGCATCGACCTCGTAGTCCTGAATATGCAGCCATGCGCTTGCGCGCGTGAGGCGCGCGAGCATCAGCAAGCCCGGTGCGCACATCAAGGTCGGCGCGATCAGCATCACCGCATGGGGACGCCACAGCACGTGCCGTGCGAGCAGCGGCAACGAGGTCGCCGCGAATGTCGCCAGATGCAGCATGCGCTTCAGGCCGCTCGGCCGCGACGGCACCCACAGCGGCGCGCGCCAGATCGCCACGCCGTCGCGCGTCTCGTGCTGATAGCGCCACGACGCGTAGCCCTCTCCGACACGCCACTCCGGATAGTACGGCGGCGCGCACACCACCCGCACTTCATGTCCGCGGTTGGCCAGCAGCACGGCCATTTCCGCCGTGTACTTGCCCACCCCAGTCAGTTCAGGCGCATAGTTGATGCCGTAAATCAGTATCTTCATCGTGACTGCCAGTGCGAGTGAGGGCGTCGTGCGCGCGGCGTGGCTGGGCGATAGCGACTCAGTCGCTCAACATCAACGCACAGCCGCGGGCGATATTGGCAGCCGCCGAAGGCGGGTCGAAACGGCGAATCACATCCATGCACCGGCGCGCGGTGCCGCCCGCATCGGCGAACGCTTCCATTGCCTTGAGCATGGTGCGCTGCAGCCCGGCGACATCGCCCGCGGTAAATGCGTAGCCGCTCACCCCGTCGATCACCAGTTCCGGCACGCAGCCACAACTCTCGCTGACCACCGCCGGGCAACCATGCGCGAGCGCTTCGTTGACCACCAGTCCCCACGGTTCGCTGTAGCTCGGCAGCACCATGCAGGTCGCGCCGTAATACTCCTGCGTAAGCGGCTCGTCCTGCAGACTGCCGACGAACGTCACCGCGTCGCCGAGTTCGAGCTCGGCCACCTTCGCATGCAACGCCTCACGCATCGGGCCCGTGCCGACAATGCGCAGCTTCGCCGCCGGAACACGCCGCCGCAATCCGGCGAGCGCCTCGATCAGCGTGCCGATGCCTTTCTCTTCGGACAGACGCCCGACGAACAGAAACACCGGCTGATTGCCCGCGCGAGCGGCGACCCGCTCGACCAGCGCACGCTCCGGCGAAAACGAACCCGGCAACGCCGCTGCCTGACACGGCACGAAAATCTTCTCGCGCTTCGCACCGAGCGAGAGCAGATACTCGCGGCTGCGCTCGCCAAATCCGAAATAGCCGTCGCACAGCGAGAAAAACACGCGCTTGGGAATCGACGTCAGCAGCTTCTTGGGGCGGTCGCGCGCGGTCGAATCGCAGAACACCGCGCGCCGTTTGCCGGTCACGATGCAGGCCGCGAGCATGGCCCAATATTCCGGGCGGTGATAGCCCGGCAGCACGATCAGGTCCGACTTGGTGCGCAAGACTTCCCACGTGAGCCGCGCGATCAGCTTCATGGTCGGCACGTCTTCGTAGCAGCCGTCGAACAGCTTCTGCATCGGATAGCGGTGAAACGAATAATCGACGTCGGAAAACCCGACGCGGTCATGCTCCGTATCGGCGATCTGCACCATTGAATAGCGAATCGCGCCTGAAGCCGAAATGTTATGCAACGCGGAAAACACGACACCCTTGTGGCGCGACCACACGACGTTGTGAAAGATCGTGACTGACGCTGTCATTTTTATGCCACTCCTCGAAGATTCGTCCTGCGTGCATGGCGCGTTCCGCGCTCGCACAGCGCCCCAGCTAGTCATTTCAAAGCCGCGCTCAAGCGGCAATCCGTGCGCCTATACCTCGACGGCGGCAGCGGGTGTCGAACCGGCATGGGATTCGACGAAGTCCCGGTACGTGGACGCGATCCCCTCTTCCAGACCGATCGTTGCGCGCCAGCCCATTTGCGCGAGGCGCGAGACGTCGAGCAGCTTGCGCGGCGTGCCGTCGGGTTTCGAGGCGTCGAACACGAGTTCACCGTCGAAGCCGGCCACCTTGCAGATGCATTCGGCCAGCTCGCGAATCGACAGGTCTTCACCCACGCCGACATTGAACAGGCCTTCCGTCACGTTGTGCTCGAGCACGAACAACGTGGCCGCGGCCAGATCGTCGACGTGCAGGAATTCGCGGCGCGGCGTGCCCGAACCCCACACCGACAGCGTGGCGTCGCCGTTCACCTTCGCTTCATGAGCCTTGCGCAGAAGCGCCGGCAACACGTGGCTGCTATTCAGATCGTAGTTGTCGTTCGGACCGTACAGATTGGTCGGCATCAACGCCACGTACTGGGTGTTGTACTCGCGGTTGTAGGCTTCGCACAGCTTGACGCCGGCGATCTTCGCGATCGCATAGGCGTCGTTGGTCGGTTCGAGCGGCGAGGTCAGCAGATACTCCTCGCGGATGGGCTGCGGACATTGCTTCGGATAAATGCATGACGAACCGAAGAACACCAGCCGCCCGACCCTGGCCCGGTACGCCGCGTGGATCACGTTGGTTTCGATCACCAGGTTTTCATAGATGAACTCCCCCGGGCGCGTCGCGTTCGCGAGAATACCGCCCACGCGCGCGGCCGCGAGCAGCACCACGTCGATCTGTTCGCCTTCGAAGAAGCGATTCACGGCCGCCTGATCCGTGAGGTCGAGCTGCTGCCGCGAGCGGGTGATCACGTTCGGATACCCCTCGGCGGCAAGACGCCTGACCAGCGCGGAGCCGACCATGCCACGGTGGCCCGCGACGAAAATGCGTGCTTGTTTGTTCATCGCCAGTTACTCGTGATGTTCCAGCGCCGTGAATCCGGCCAGCGTGACGAGCGCGTCACGTCGGGCAATCTGATAGTCCGCGCGCACCATTTCCTTGACGAGCGAGGCGAACGACGTGGTCGGCTGCCAGCCGAGCTTCGCATGCGCCTTCGACGGATCGCCGAGCAGCGTCTCGACTTCGGCGGGCCGGAAGTAGCGCGGATCGACGCGCACGATCACGTCGCCCGGCGACATCTTGATCTCGCGCCCTTCCACTTTCTCGACGATGCCGATTTCATCCACGCCGGTGCCTTCGAAGCGCACGGTGACGCCAAGCTCGGCGGCCGCGTGCTGCACGAACTGACGCACGCTGTACTGCACGCCGGTGGCGATCACGTAGTCCTCCGGCCGCTCCTGCTGGAGCATGCGCCATTGCATCTCGACGTAATCGCGGGCATGACCCCAGTCGCGCAATGCCGACAGATTGCCGAGATACAGCGTCTTCTGCATGCCCACCGCGATACGCGCGACGGCGCGCGTAATCTTGCGCGTCACGAACGTCTCGCCGCGCACCGGCGATTCGTGATTGAACAGAATCCCGTTACAGGCATAGAGGCCGTATGCCTCGCGATAATTGACCGTGGTCCAGTACGCGAACAGCTTGGCCACCGCATACGGGCTGCGCGGATAGAACGGCGTGGTCTCCGACTGCGGCACCTGCTGCACGAGGCCGTACAGCTCCGAAGTCGAAGCCTGATAGAAGCGCGTCTTTTCCTGCAGCCCGAGAATCCGGATCGCTTCGAGAATCCGCAGCGCACCGAGGCCGTCCGCGTTAGCGGTGTATTCCGGCTCCTCGAACGACACCGCAACGTGGCTCTGCGCGGCGAGGTTGTAGATCTCGTCAGGCTCGACACGCTGAATCACGCGCAGAAGGCTGGTCGAGTCGGTCAGATCCGCGTGGTGCAGAAAGAGTCGCTGGTCCGGATCGTGGGGATCGCGGTACAGGTGATCGATCCGGTCTGTATTGAACAGGGATGACCTGCGTTTGATGCCGTGTACGTCGTAATCCTTGGCGAGCAACAACTCCGCCAGATACGATCCGTCCTGTCCTGTGATGCCGGTGATCAGCGCGACCTTACGTTTCATGGAGCATTCTCCTCGTTAACCTTTGCAATCCCAGTGCCATAGCCCGGTGCCATTAGCCTCTTGAACTTCGTCGAACCGCCGGCCGTCGGCCGCCGTCTCAACCGGCGATGCTGTCGTACCCGTAATAACCGCCCTGATAGCCCGAGCCGAGGAACGCCCCTTCCTGCGGCACGTCGGTCAGCAGCACGCCTTTGAGCGGCACGCCGCCGTTGCGCAGCCGCTTGGCCGTCTCCATGACCTCGTTGAGCGGGTGACGGCCGTGGCGCACCACCAGCAGCGTCGTGCCCGCGTACTTGCCGATCAACGTCGAGTCGGTCACTGCGAGAACCGGTGGCGTATCCACGATCACGAGGTCGTAGTGCGACTTCAGTTCTTCGAGCATCGTTTCGAAGCGCTTGCTCATCAGCAGTTCGGCAGGATGCGAGGGCAGCGTGCCCTTGGCGAGCACGTCGAGACCCGGCAGCACGTCGCGCTGGATCATCGCGCTCAGGTCGCCGCCGCTCAGCACATCGGACAGACCCGGCTGATGCGCGACACCGAAATGCGAGTGCACGTCGCCGCGCCGCATATCGCCGTCGATGATCAGCACGCGCTTGTTCGCCGAGGCCACCAGCGCCGCGAGGTTCACCGAGAGGAACGACTTGCCGGAATCGGGCCGCGAGCCGGTGATCATCACCACGTTGTTCTCGGCGTGATCGAGCGAGAGTTGCAGCGAGGTGCGCAGATTGCGCACGCCTTCCACGGCGATGTCTTCCGGCGCCTGCTGCGCGAGCACATGCAGCCCGCGACGGCGCAGCATGACGTTCTCCTGCAGCTTCAACTGGGTCTGGCTGCGCGGCACCACCGCGAACACCGGCACGCCGAGCATGCCTTCGAGTTCGTCCGGCCGTTCCACGCCGCCGTACATGGCGCGCTTGAAGAAGGTCAGCAGAATGCCGAGCACGAGGCCGCCGCCGAGCGCGATCAGGATCGCGATCACACGCTTCGGACGCACGGGTTCGTCAGGTGCCTCGGCGAAGTCGACCACGCGCACGTTGCCCACCTGGCCCGCCTTCGCCACGCGCAGTTGCTGCGCGCTGTTCAGCAGATTGGTGTACAGCTCCGTGTCGACGTGCACGTCGCGCAGCAGACGCAATGCGGTCTGCTCCGTATCCGGCATCACCGCCACGCTGCGGTTCATGTTCGCCGCGGCGCCTTGCAACGCGGCGATCTGCGCGTCGAGCGCGGCCACCGCCGGGTGATTCGCCGTGAAGCGTTGCGACATCTCCGCGCGTTGCTGCTGCAGATCCATCAGCTTGGTCTTGTTATCGACGATCTGTTGCAGCAACAGGCGGCTTTCTTCGCCCAGGTCGACCGTGCCGTGCGTATTGCGGAACTTGTTGTAGCGTTGCTCGGCGTCGTCGAGTTCCTTGCGCAAGCCCGGCAGTTGCTGATCGAGGAAGGCGAGCATGTGCTCGGCTTCGGTCGAACGGCTCTCCACGTCCTGACGCACGAACTCGCGCGCCATGCTGTTGACGATCGCCGCGGTCAAGCCGCTGTCGCCGCCTTCCAGGCTCGCGCGGATCACGCCGGATTGCAGCGTGGTTTCCTGCACCACGAGCGCCTTTTGCAAGCGGTCCACCGTGCTCAGCGTCGAGGCGCGCTGCAGTTCGAAACGCGAGCCGGCGGGGCCAACCAGCTTGTCGACGCGCAGTGTGATCGGGCCGTCGGCGGTATCGGTTTCCACGGTCTCGCCTACTTTGCCCGACAGAATCGCGATACCGTTCTTGTCGCGCAGCACGTACGAGTTGTCGGCGCCGGAAACCAGCGTGAAGGTCGTGTCGTACATTTCCTTCGAGGTGTCGAACCGCGACACCGAAATGCTCTCGTCACCCCACGCATAGCCGGACAGGTTGATGAACTGCGGCAACCTGAAGCCCCATTGCCCGTTCACCAACCCCGCGATCATTCCGCCGATGATCGGGAAATAACGCGGCGCTGCCGTGATATCGAGGTGGAGTTTCTTGACGGTTTCTTCCGTGACGAGCCGCGACTTCAGCAGCTCGATCTCGGCCGCCGTCGAAGGCTTGGTGTCGAACATGCCGGTAAGCGGCGGCAAGGAATCCTTGCCGTTCGCATTGGCATTGGCCGTCTTGTCCTCGACGTGGAACAGGACATCCGCGCGGTACGTCGGCGGCGCGAGGAAAGCGTACGCGCACCCCAGCGCGAGCGCGATCAGCGTCACCATCACGATCGTGCGCCAGCCTCGCACGATCGTACGCAGATAGTCCGACAGATGAAGCTCGTCCGGTCCGGACACGTCGGTGTAGCGGTTTTCGAAGTTGATTGCCATTTTCTTCACCCAACAAAGCCCGGCGGTTCAAGATCACGTTGCACGGTTGTTATTTCGCGAGGACCACGCCCGTTACAGCCGCATTGATCGCCGGCAGCAGCAGGTTCAACACACGGTTGAAGCGGACCAGACCGCCTTGACCGACGTACACCACGTCCTTCGGCTGCAGTTCGAACTGGTTGGCGAGCACCATCGAGACCGGCGAGGTCGCATCGAGGTGGTACACCTCGGGCTTGTCGCTCGTCGAATTGCGGATCACGAACAGTTGCCGGGCCGCGGCCGTGTTGGAGTCGAAGCTGCCGCTGTCGGAAATCGCCTGCGAAAGCGTCAGCGAACCGTTGCGCATCGGCAGGATGGTCGCCGGCTTGTTGACCTCGCCCATCACGTAGACGCCGCTGTCTTCACGCGACGCCACACGCAGCACGTCGCCCGGCTGCAGATAGATATCCGACGGATTGCGGCCGCGCTTGATCAGATCGTCCAGATTGAGCTGATACGGCACGCCGTTGCGGATCAACACTACGCGGCTGCGATCCGCATTCGCGCTAAGACCGCCGCTCAAGCTGATTGCGGTCGTGAGCGACATCGGAATGTCGTTGACCGATTGAGCGCCCGGCGTGCGCACTTCACCGTCGACATACACCTGCGCCGCGCGGAACGAGGCCACCCGCACCGTCACTTCCGGCTTCTGATACACCTTGCTCAAACGGCGCGACAGCTCCTTCTGGATCGAGGCGACGTCTTTGCCGGCCACGTGCACGGTGCCTGCATACGGAAACTGCACATCGCCGTTTTCGTCGATCAGGAAGCCAGGTGCGGCATCCGTCGCCTTCGGGTTCTGTGCCGGCTGGCCGAGCGCGGCAGCGAGTTCCGGGTGATCCCACACGACGATCTGCAGCACGTCGCCGGGGCCGACCTTGTAAACGGTCGGCTTGCCGAACAGGGCGACCATTTGCGGCGAAAGCGGCGCGGTGCTCTGCGCCTGGCTCATCTTGCGCAGCATCGTGAGGTTGATGTCGGTGATCGGAATCTGTTGTTGCGTGTTCGCTTCGGTACTGAAATCACCACCCGTGTCCTGAATTGCGGCAGGCGTGATCATCCGCTGGCCCGGTGCGATCCCGCATCCGGAAAGCAGTGCTGCAGTAGCGAAAACCAGGAGACTTCCCGTGCGTAAACCAAGCGAGCTCATGATGTTTCCTCCGTGCGCCACGGCGTGTTCCTCGAGAGAGGTAGCGTCTGGCGTTTTGTTAACCACTTAGTAAGCGTTTCGATGCACCAGTCCGGCGACTATCGTCGCGCCGATAATCCGCATGTCGAGTGCGAACGACCAATGTCCCAGGTAATACAAGTCATGTTCCACCCGACGTTCCATCTTCTCGATGCGGTCGGTCTCGCCACGAAAGCCGTTGATCTGTGCCCACCCCGTGATCCCCGGTTTAATCCGGTAGCGATTGATATAGCCCGCGACCACTTTCTGATAGAGGTCGTCGTGCTCGAGTGCATGAGGACGCGGTCCAACGACCGACATGTCGCCAAGCAACACGTTGAAGAATTGCGGCAGTTCGTCGAGGCTCGTGCGGCGCAGGAACGCGCCCACTTTGGTGACGCGCGGATCGTTGCGCGTGGCCTGGCTGACGGTGCCTTTTTGCTCGGTATGCAGACGCATCGAGCGGAATTTGTAGATCGTGAATACCTGGCCGTCCGCGCCTTTGCGTTTCTGTTTGAACAGGATCGGACCGCGCGAGGACAGCTTCACCGCGATCGCAATAGCGAACATGACGGGTGCGAGGGCGATCAGCGCCGTCAAGGCGAACAGGCGGTCGAAGATTTCTTTCTTCAGCATGGAGCTCGCCGACAGCGGCGAAGCCACCAGGTTGATCGCCGGCACGCCGAGCAGATCGATCACGCCGCTGCCCTCGAAGAGCGCGAGGCTGCGCACATCCGGCATGAAGCGGATGTTCACCAGATCGTCGCGGAATTCGCTGACCAGCGAACAGATCAGCGGCTCCTCGCTGAGCGAGAGCATGAGCCACAGTTCGTGTACGTTATTGGTGCGCATATAGCCGGCCAGCGCATCGACCGTGTCGAACACCGGCACGCCTGGGCTCGTGACCGGCGAGACGTCCGGACGCGCGTTGAATACCGCCGCGGCGCGAAAACCGGTGGTCGGCGCGGCGCCGATCCGGCGAATGATGGCGTCGCACTGCGAGCCGCTGCCGACAATGGCGACCTGATGCAGATTCAGGCCGGCGCTGCGTGCGCGCGCCAGCACGGCATGCGTCATCAGCCGGTACGCGATCAGCAGGCCACCGGTCACGGCCGTCCAGTACGAGAACCACAGACGCGACACGAAGTCGATACGATGCAGCGAATACATCAGCACGAGCGCGCTGCCCTGCACCATCAGCCACGCGAGCGAGACCTGGCCCGCCAGCGCCAGCTTGGAGCGGCCGCGCCATGATTCGTAGACGCCGAACGCCGGAAAGATGGCCAGCGCGAAGGCGGCGGAAAACATCACGAGCGCCCAATAGAACCCGGATTGAGCGAGGTAATCAAAGCGGATCTGCGACGCCACCGCCGCACCCGCCAACACCAATGCAACATCAAAAACTCGCGCGAGCAAATCCTGAAACTTGCGCATTTTGGTCACCTCGTTCTTGCCGTTCTTGTCTGCAGTTGAATCCGGCGTGCTGTTTAGGAGCAGCGGCCGTAGTTGTCGTTAAACCTCACAATGTCGTCTTCACCGAGATAGGTGCCTGACTGGATTTCAATGATTTCGAGCGGCACCTTTCCCGGGTTTTCGAGCCGGTGGCGGGTGCCGAGCGGAATGTAGGTCGATTCGTTTTCACTCAACAGGAACTGCTCTTCACCGCGCGTGACGAGCGCCGTGCCACGCACGACGACCCAGTGTTCGGCGCGGTGGTGATGCAATTGCAACGACAGTTGCGCACCGGGCGTGACGACGATGCGCTTGACTTGGAAACGCTCGCCATGGTCGATCGAATCGTAGAAACCCCAAGGGCGGCGCACCTTGCGATGCGCGTCGGCCTCCGGCGCGTGCTGCGCCTTGATACGCGACACCAGACCCTTCACGTCCTGCACGTGCGAGCGATCGACCACCAGCACCGCGTCGGCGGTCTCGACCACCACGACGTTGGTGGTGCCCACGCAGGCGACGAGGCGCCCTTCCGAATGCGCGTAGCTCGATACCGCGCCTTCGAACGTTACGCGGCCGCGTCCAGCGTTACCGTTGGCGTCCTTTTCCATCGCGGCCCACACGGCGTCCCACGAGCCCAGGTCCGACCAGCCTGCATTCAACCCGACCACGACGCCGGCCGGTTGTGCCGGCGCGTTCGCGGCCGCGCCATCGGTCGAGTCAGGTTCGGCCGTCTCGGTCAGGCGCTCCATCACTGCGTAGTCGATCGAATTCGCGGGCGCACTGAGGAACGCGTCGATCAACGGCCGGAAATACGCGCCATCCTGGTGGCCGCCGGTGAATGCGCGTTCGCAGGCCGCGTGCATTTCGGGTTGCAAACGCTTCAACGTATCGAGCCACACGCTCGCCCGGACAATGAAGATGCCGCTGTTCCACCAATACATGCCTGCCGCGACGTACTTCGCCGCGAGTTCTTCTGCCGGCTTTTCGACGAAACCGTCGATCGCATGGCCGCCGCCCGCCAACTCCGCGCCGATGCGGATATAACCGAAGCCGGTGTCGGGGCGCGTGGGCGGCACGCCCAGCGTCGCGATCGAGCCCTGTTCCGCGTAGCGCGCTGCCAGTTCGAGCGCGGCCTGCAACGCGGGCACGTCGGCGATCGAGTGATCCGCCGGCATAACGACGAGAATCGCGTCACCACCGTCCGCGCACGCGAGCGATGCCGCCAGCGTCAGCGCGGGCGCCGTATCGCGTCGCGCCGGCTCGACAATAAGACGAGCGTCGACGCCGTTTTCATGAAGTTGTTCGGCGATCACGAAGCGATGTTCCTCGCCGCACACGATGATCGGCGACGCTTCCACTTTCCAGCCCGCGGGAAACCCGTCCATGCGTCGCGCGGTGGCTTGCAGCAGCGAGTCGGAACCGACTACGTCGATCAGTTGCTTCGGAAAGTTTTCGCGCGACACCGGCCACAGCCGCGTGCCTGAACCGCCCGCCAGAATGACCGGGACGATGCGCGCGCAACGCCCATGCGCCACTGCGGCGCCCGCACCGTTAGGGTCGACCGACACGGCGCTCACAACTCCCTGAGTCAACATATTCGCATTCCTTATAATTCTCAAAGATCGGCGGAAATTCGGACCGGATGCCGCGTTGCCACACGGCTCCCGGCTGGCCCCGTCGCGCTATTCGCCGACCAGTCGGCGGCTTTGAATCCGAAACTCGGTTGGCGAAATTCTCATCCGCTTGCGGAATACCTTCGCCAGGCGGTCGCCATTGCCCATGCCGGTGCGCCGCGCGATCTTGTCGACCGGCAATTCGGATTCGGTCAACAGGCTGCAGGTCACCGCCAGACGCTCGTGCAACAGAAAACTCGAGGGCGTAATACCCATTTCCATCTTGAAGCGGCGCAGAAAATTGCGCTCGCTCATCGCGGCGAACTGCGCGGCGTCGGCAATCGAAATCGCCTGCTGGCAATTTTCCTGGAGCCAGCGAGCGGCCGCGCGCACCTTGTCGCCGGGGCTCAGACCGCCGTCTTCACCTAGCAGCGGCGCGAGATTCGAGCACGAATCGGCTAGCAGTCGCTCGGCAACCGTGCGCGCCGTGGCGCTGCCAAGATCGCGCTTGATCATGGCGAGCGCGCTTCTCATCGATTCGAGGCGATCGCCCGCGTCGGCGCCCTGTTCAGGCTGGCGCGCCTGAGCGGATTGTCCGTTCTGGTCGGCGCTGTCCTTGCTTTCTTTGTTCTCCGGCACGTACGCGGCATCGAGCAGCGCCCGGCCTTCGGCGATCGGTCTGATCATGCCGGTGTTGCGGCGCACCCGACGCAGCCAGGCAATCAGCCGCTCGTCGCTCGCGGCGGCGAATGCGCCTTTACCGCCCGCGACGTACAGCGCATCGAAACCGCCGTAATGCCGCGCGTCGAGTCCATCTGTCCACACCCGCAGCGCGGACGACGAAGTCACCATGCCGCCGTCGGCCGACAGGAACGAAACGTCGTATAACCAGCCGCCCGAACCGGACGAAGCCATTTCATTCGCGGCCTGGAACACCTCGGCAACAACCCCTGCTCCCTGCAGCGAGCAGTCGTTGAACATCAGTATCGCGATGCGACGCATACCCTTGTTCGGAGCGTGCACCCAGCGCAGCATTGCAGACTCGAGACTCGCGCAGGTCATAGTCATCCTCTCACCAGAAAACGGATCTACTTTTCACTCTCGGGCGGCCACAGAGAGGCCTCCTCTGTGCAGCGCATCATAGTCACCGGCAATCAAGCATTTAGCCGCCATGACCGAAAGCGCGTACATGTTGGCGTATTGACAGGGTGACCACCCAGGGATTTTCGGAACAATCCCGCTGCCGCTGTCTTTTCAATGAATTAATTGCCGATTCCGCATATGAATCAATTTGCATTCTGCGAATGTTAATGCAAAGAAAACCGCGATTTCGTTCGGCACCGCACACACTGCGACTACTCGAAAAAGGCCGACTTACCATTCGAACTACCCATCGCCAAACCGATTTGAAGTGACTTTTCCCCGCGGCAACGTCAGAATGAGCGCAGCCGGCTTCGCTATACGAGCACCAGCTCTGCGGGAACGCCAGGACCGGCTATCTTCTGACGATAAATCTTCGGAGTGGCAATAAGTAAAACGAACAACCAATATAAGCACTTGAAGGCGGGACAAAATTATTTAATTCGTTGTAATTGGATCGCATGAATATAAAGCTGGCGATTAATGTTTCAAACGTGAAACACCGGAATAAGACAACTTTAGACCGAGCGGCAATAGACGGGCCAGTGGCGGAATCTGTCGAATGAGAAACGGGCCTTTTCCGCCAGGGGTTTGCGGAAATACACTATGCGGTTTCCGCAACACATTGCCTGAAGAGGTGCCGCAAGGCGGGTCCGACCTGGTGAACTAGTAAATGGGCGACGCGTTTGTCGCCTGGGGGTAGTACAGCGAACGACACGGGGAACACATGTCGAATGTACGCGAACAGCGCGCGCTGCGAAAGCGCGCCGGCGGCTGGTCCGCCGAGCGGAGAGGACTGCGCATCAGCATGGTCGCCTCGGTGGCGGCCTTCATCTTGCTCGGCGTTTCAACGTTTCGATGCGCGGCGGCAGAGGTCGCACCGCAAGCGAATGGTGTGAGCAATGCCGAGTTCTCCGCGGACGGCAGAAAGTGGACACCGTGCGCGGCCGAGTACGGCACCTGTCGGTTCAGTGGCACGCGCGACGTGCTGTATGGCACGCCGCAACAGCATGTCGTCAAGACGTTCTCGAATAGCGCCGAATGCAACAACGGCGTATTCGGCGATCCGGCGCCCGGTGTCGAGAAGCGCTGTGCAATGGCGCCCACCGCAGTAGGCAGCACGCTCGCGCCTGCCGCGAAGGCTGCCGTCAATAACGACATCGCATCGAGCGCCGCAGCGCAATCCGTGCCCTCCGATCTGAAGGCGCCGCCCGGCCAGGGCTTGCGTTGCTCGGCGCCTTCGTCGCAGGTACCCACGAGCGCGAAGGGCGATGTGCTCGAAGCCGACACGCCCAGCGACGGCACGCGCCTGTTCGCCGCGGCCAAACCATTCGCACTGGTTTTCATCTCGCGCCCCAAGCAAAGCGACACACTCAACTGGCAAATACGCGACGCGTGGAATGTCGTGCGCGCCAGTGGCCGCTTCCCCGTCGCGGCCGGCGCGACCCTGTCCGCGCTCAGTTGCGCTTCCGGCGTGGCGGGCTACTTCGCGGTATCCGCGTCACTGGAGCGCGCGCATGGCCAGCTCGAATCGCGCGGCACACGTCCGGCGGGCATCGCGACATTCGGCGTGTTGCCCGATACCTCCGCGGCGTTACCCGCCGTCCGTTTTCCGTATGAAGATCTGCACCGCTTCGGCGGGCAGGGCGCTGCCTATCTCGCACCCGGCCAGCACTGCTGCGACGGCGACGGCTACCGGCCGGTCTACACCGCGCTCGGTCTGACGTGGGTCAACGACAATCGCAACTGGTATATGGAGGAGCCGAAAAAAACCGGCACATTCGACCCCGCGTCCAAACAGCTCACACCGTTCTTCCGGCGCGGCGACCTCTTGCGATTGATCCAGCTCGACGGCATTCCCCAGTGGGCAAGTCCGACCGGCAAAGAGACGCACAGCTATGTGCCGACTTCGCTTGCGCAGATGAAGGACTACATGGCCAAAGTCGGCGCCGAATCGAATCGGGTTCGCACGACCTACTTTCCCAAACAGCGCGACAACTACTATCAGGTGACATGGGAGCCGGACGCCGACGGCGGTCTGCCGTGGCGCGATACCGACGCGAATTTCGTCGCCATGTACAAGGCGGTCTGGGAAGGGATCCATCAGACGGATCCGCATGCGGTTGTAATGGGGCTGACCTATTCGTCCGTGCAGGGCAATGTCACGTGGATGCGCAAACTCGGTCCGCTTGGAATCGGCCGCTATATGGACGGCATGACGATTCACGGTTATTACGACATCGGCACGACGCCCTCGCATCCACCGGAGCGGGTTGCGGACACCGGCAATCAGGGCACGGTGCCGGGCGCGCTGCCCGCCGCGATGCGGGCGCTGCGCCACGAGATGCATCAATATCTGAAGCCTGGCGCGCCGTTGTTCGTCACCGAAACCGGTATCAGCTACGACATCGGCCAATCGTATGGCAAAAGCTATCCCGGCGCGAACGTGTTGTACGCCCAGGCGGCGGTAACGGCGCGCACGCATCTGATCCTGCTAGGCGAAGGCGCCGACATGACCTACGTGTTCTATCTTGCGGATATGCCGGACGCCGCGCCGGGCTACGGCATTTTCTTCGAGCTCGATCATCCGACCGGCGCTTATGGTCCGACTCGCATCAGCCCGAAGCCCGCGGCGCTTGCAGTGGCGGCGATGACGCGCATCATCGACGGCACGGTGACGCTCGGCCCGCTCAAGGGCGTGCCCAAAGGCGTCTACGCGTACGCGTTCCGCCGGCTCGGCGGCGGCAAGATCGTGACCGCGCTGTGGACGCATGACAACGACGCATGGAGCGCCAAGACCGGTTTCGACGCGAGCCGGAGCGTGGACTATCGGCTGCGGGTCGACGCGCCCGGCACCACGGGCGAAGTGACGGTGTTCGACATGATGGGCAACGCGACGGCGGTGCCGTATCGCGACGGCGTGGCGAACCTGAAACTCTCGCCCGCGCCGGTTTATGTCGTCTCCGGCAACGCCGACGTCTTCAAGGAAGCGGTGACGACACCCGAGGGTTACGTGGCGCGCTAGCGGCGCGATGTGACGATACTTCGGCGTGATGTGACAGGCTCTGCGGCGACTGGCGCACATAGCATGCAGACGGGGGCACGTTAGCATGCCTATCAATACGCTGGAGCCGAGCGCCGGAGCCGAAACATGAGCGGCCTTGCATGGACGATGCTGGTACTGGCCGCAATGATCGGCGCGTTTCTCTTCGCGACGATCGGCGCGATCCTGCTCGCTCTTTTTCTGGCGAGCGTGTCGCGCCGGCTCACACGGAACGATGATCACCATCGCGACTACTAGCGAGTCGTGACGACAGCTCGATACCGCTGCGGGATCACGCTGATCGGGTACGTTCGGGCGGCGCAAAAAAACCGGGGGAATGACATGTTGACCGAGATCGATTTTCTGGACGTAGTCCGTCTCACACCGCTGGTCGCATTCGATCTGATCGTCAGCGACGCCCAAGGGCGCGTGCTGATCGGCCGCCGCCGCAATCGCCCTGCCCGTGGCACCTGGTTCGTTCCCGGCGGCCGCATTCACAAAGACGAAACACTCGACGCGGCATTCGCGCGCATCGCCGACGCCGAGCTCGGCATAGCGAATCTGGCGCGCTCGACGGCGCGCTTCGAAGGCGTGTTCGAACATCACTACAGCGACAACTTCGCGGGCGAGCCGGACGTATCGACTCACTACATCGTGCTCGCCTATGCGCTGACGCTCGCGGGCACGGCGCCACTTGGACGGCCCGAGCAGCACAGCGAATACTTGTGGCTTACGCCCGCGGAACTGCTCGCGCGCGCGGACGTCCACGACAACACCAAAGCCTATTTCCGCTGACACACGCGCCAGCAGACGCGTCGGCACGACTGCGTGCGGGGCCGCATTCTGCCGCCGACTGTGAGTTCGGCAACGTGGCCGCCAGAGCCGCTACAGTATGATTCGAGCTCACCGTCAGGGGCTCGAATCACTATGCGATCATCGGCAACCCGGCTCGTTCGCGATGCCATCATCGCGTGTCTCGCGCTGCTCTTCTTCGCCTGCCTTCCGGCCTCCGCACGCGCGGCCGACTGTGGCGCCGGCACGCTGGTCACCGTGGTCGCGCACCTCGACGACGATCTGCTATTCGTGGACCCCGCCATCAACGAGCGTCTCGATGCGGGATGGTGCATCACCACCGTCCATCTGATCGGCGGCGCCAATGGCGCGGACTTCGCTTACGTTCAAACCCGCGAACGGGCTTCACGGCTCGCCTATGCGCGCATGGCGGGCGTGCCCGACGATTGGCTCGAGTCCAACGAGACGATCGCCGGCAAGCTCGTGCATCAGATGGTGCTGAAAGCGAGGCCGCAAGTGCGCCTGTTCGAACTGCGCCTGCCCGGCGGCGCCGTGCGCGGCGGCCGCGTGCCGCTCGGTCTGCTGTGGGAACAACACGCCACGCTCTCGACTTATCCGATGAACGCGGACGGCTCCGTGCGCGTGAAGTACGATCGCGATGCCTTGTCGGCCACGCTCAGAGCGATACTTGCGCCGGCCACGCTGATCTATACGCTCAACCCGGATACGGTGCCGTTCATCGAGCATCCCGATCACATCCTCTCCGCGCGCATTACTCGCCACGTCGCCCAGACGCTCGGCAAAGGCGTGCCGATCGTCTACCACGTCACCTATCCGACCGGCAGCTGGCCGGGCAATCTGCCGGCCGCCGAAGTGCAGCGCAAGCGCGACATCGTCGCCAGCTACTTTTCGATCGACGGCGGCGAGTCGTCGCATGTATTCGGTGAATTTCAGTGGGACGGCAACTGGATTTCGCGCCGCTATGCCTTTGCCGACCGTACCGATCGCCGCGTGCCGGACTTCGTGTCTCGTCCGGTTCAGCTCTTCAATGCGGCGGCCAGCCGCTGCCTGAGCTCGGCAGGGCCCGGCCGTGCGCCGACGCTCGCGGCGTGCACGGACTCGCCGGCCCAGCAATGGCGCTGGGATCCGTTGAGCGTCTATCCGGGCAATACGCGCAACGCCGCGCTCGTGAGCGTCGCGACTTCGCAGTGCATCGCCGAACGCGACGGCTATCTGATCGCGGAGACCTGTGATCAATGGGACGTGGCGCAGCGCTGGACGCCGTGGGATTTCGGCCTCGTCTATACGCCAATGCGGCATTGCCTCGGCGAAAACGACGGCAAGCTGACCATGCGCGGCTGTACCGCGCTCACCACGCGCTATCGTTGGGCCACCACGCAACACACGCAGGCGAACGATTTGCGGCTCGCCGCCGTGATGGCGGGCGACGTCGCCGGCTCGGGCGAGCAGTCCGCGGTGTATGTCCAGCGGCAACACGACGGCCCCGGATTCAACGTGTATGCCGCCTCGCTCGCCAAGGTGTCGCCGCCCGCGCTGTGGTACGCGAGCGTCGTCCCGTTCGATCCGCGCGCCACCGCGGCAAGTTGCGCCGGCGACAAACTGTGCTTCGACAGCGTGCGCTTTCTGCTCGGCGATTTCGACGGCGACGGCAAGGCGGATCTGATGATCGTCGCGGCGCGCCAGGGCGGCACCGCCTTCTGGTTGCTTCGCAGTGCTGGCGACCACTTCGAGGCGCCGCGCCTGTGGCTGCAAACCAGCAATACGTTCAGGCCGGAACTGGCCCAGCAATATGTGGCTGGAGACTTCACCGCAACGGGGCGGGCCAGCGTGCTGATCGCGCAAAAACGGGCCGACAGCGGACTTGATCTATGGGTCGCGTCGGCACAAGGAGCAGGAGCCGCGATGGCGTCCGCGCCGGCGCTCTGGGCACAGGCCAGGAACCTGCCGCAGAACGTCAATCTGCTGGTGCGTGAGACAGCAGGCTCGCGCGCCTCACTGATCGCGGTGGACGGTGCAAACGGACGGCTCGCGCTCACTTCCATCGCCAATGAAGGTGCGCGCATGAGCGTCGGCGAGCGCAACGTCTTGCCGGCGAGTTTCGTCCCCGGCTTCGTGAAAGTGACAATGGGCGCCGTGCGCGGCCGCGACAGCAACACGCTGATTCTGCTGACGCCGCATCTCGACCAAACGAGTGAGGAAGCCATGATCGATGTCGCCACGCTCGACGTGAGCGGCTCGACAAGTTCGCCTGTGCGGGCGGCGACATTGCACGACATGTCGTGGTCGGACGTCTTTCCGGCTTTCGTGCGCGACAAGCAGGGCCCCGCACTCGTGCTGTTTCGCCGGACCGACGCCACCCTCGGCGATTTCTATTTCACCGGCGGTGCGCCGGCGTTGTCGCGCTATCCATCAGGAAACGGACTCGCGTTGGGCGAAGCTCAGGAATTCGGCAACCTGCCGGGGCTTTTCTCGGAGACAGTGCGAATCGACCGGCTCGCGCAATAGCGTGCGAGCCGGCCGCTCCGATTGGGCGTCAGGCTGAAACCTGGAGCGGTTGAACGAACTTCCGCGCGATCGTCATGTACCGATCCGCTGTGTCGTGCAGCGTGTAGCCGGCCAGTTGCCGGTTCGCGCGCGGCATGCCGAGCGCGCTCAGCAATGCGCCGCCGTAGGCTTCCGGGTCGGTCGTATCGACGAGGTTGACGCCGGCAAATGCGCTCGCGAAGCCAAAAGACGGAATCCGGCTCGCCACGACAGGAATGCCCGAAGCAAGCGCCTCGAGAAAACCGATGCTCTGCGCTTCGAAACGCGACGGCATGGCGAACACACGCGAGGCGCGCAGCAGCGCCGCCACATCCGAGCGCGGTCCGTTCACCGTCACCTTGCTTTCCAGACCCAGTTGACGGACAAGCGACAGGACCGCACGGTGATAGTCGAGGTCTTCGACGACACCACACAGCAAGAGGCGCGCATCCGGTTCCGATTGCAGCACGCGTTCGAAAGCGCGGATCGTGTCGAGCTGGCTCTTGCCTTCGATATACCGGCCAAGCTGGACGATCTGCTTCGGGTGCGCGTCGATATCCGGCGCGCCTGCGTCGCTGGCTTCGGCGAACAACTGGGCATCCACGCCGTTCGGAATCACGACCATGGACGGATGGCGGCCGATCTCGCGGAGGTAATCGTCGATATTCTGCTGCGACACGCCGATGATCGCCCGCGCCCGCCGCGAAAGGAGGCGCTCGGCCCGCTTGAGCGCGCCGTTTTCGAAGTCGTTCACACCGGAATGCATGACCCAGGCAATCGGCGTATTCACCGGCAGAAGACGCACATACAGTGCGGCAAGCGTTGCGTGAGCCACGATGAAGTCGGGGCGAAAGCGCCGCACCACGCGATACAGGTACAGCAGCTTGCCTACCCTGCCGTAGCGCACATCGGGAAACAGACAGGTGACGCCCGCCGCCTGAAGCTCGGCGTGAATGTCGGCGAAGTCGTCCTGCTGCGGAAGCAGCGATGTCATGCAGACTTCATGGCCACCGCGCTGATGGTGAATGGCCAGCCCTTTTACGAGTACTTCTGCCCCGGACAATCGCGGTGCATGAACCAGTTGAAGAATCCTCACGATTGATCTCTCAGCCTTAACCTTTTTTGCGCAGCGGACGGGATGCCGCCCCCGTCATTGCAGACCCCAAATAACGTCGGCACCCATCTTCGTGTATGGCGCGCTCCTTTTTGCAGAGCGCATCAATGTCTCCGTAAATCAGCGACAGTTCCGCCGCGAACTCCATGTCGCGAGGAAACCTTACACCCAAGACCCAGCACTTTTACGCCAAGCCCAAGACTTTTTCGGCTCGCTAATGAGCGCTAGCGCCCATTTCTCAGTCGATTGACGCTGCCGGATAGTTAGGCATCCATTTCAAATACTTACGACCCCGATTCACCGTGGCGGAAAAAGACTGGTCTCACCTGACAGATCTTTTTCATTCGATCAATGTAATTAGTACTGCATTAATGATCATACGTAACGACTCGTTACTTCTTTTAAGCACACTAATGCGTATCGTTGCGGTCGATTCTTCCCAAACTGAGCATTTCTAGCTTACAGGACAGTAAAAAGTTCATCGGCTAGCGCCCTGAACTCAAGCATTGCGATCTGAATCGCGCTGTTCCTCAACACGCTGGCCGTTTCGTCGTACGTTCTCCGGTCGTCCGATTCCGCCAAAGCCGCTCGCATCAGCGGCCCGGTTTCGCGCGACAAGCGTTTCTCTGCAGAGAAACGCGTTCGAGGCCGACAACCCGGGAAGGCATCACCTTCGCGCAGCTGGAAATGCTGCGCATCCAGGACGCCAGTGTCGAAGCCTCGGTCATCGGCTGGCTTGCAAATGAACCCCGATGTTCGCTCTACCTCCTGACGCGCTTTGCGCGAGGAGCCGGACGAACGATCAGCCAACGCATTGCTTACAGATTGATGAAATCGCAACTACTCCTACTCTCGACACTGTCCATCGCACTCGCCGCATGCGGCGGCGGCGGTGGCAGTAACGGCGCCGTCAGCAACGCGGCATCCCAGTCCAACGGCAGCAATGGCACCAGCAGCCCGGCCAGTGCGGCCACCACGTCTGCCGCTGGCAACGCCAGCACCGGCACTGCTGCGCTGAACGCCACGGGCGGCACCGCGGCCATGACCTGCGCCTCGCCCACCACATCCGCGGGCTCGGGCAGCGCGACGATTTCGGCGGATACGCCGAGCGCCGACGGCACGCGCATCTTCGCCTCCGGCAGCACGTTCCAGATCGCCTTCAACACCAACGCGCCGAGCGCGGACACGCTGAACTGGGCCGTCACCGACACGCTCGGCCGCGTCGCCGCGAGCGGCACCACCGCCGTGGCGAGCGGTGCCAAGACCATCACGTTCAATTGCACGTCGACGCTCGCCGGTTATTTCGCGGCAACGGGCACGCTCGCCAAAAACGGCGGCCAGCTGCCGCAGGCCGGCACCCGTCCGGTCGGGATCGCGACTTTCGGCGTGACGCCGAACCTGGCCGGCGTCGTGCCGGCCGTGACGTATGCGCGTCAGGAGCAGCATCGCTTCGGCATGCAGGGCGCGAACGACAACGGCCCGCTGCTGGCCGCGCTGGGTATTTCGTCGACCATCGACGATCGCCAGCTCTCGACCATGGAGCCGAACGGACCGAACACGTTCAACCCGTCGGCCGACAATCTCGATCCGTTCTACAAGAGCGGCAACGTGATGCGGCTGATCCGCCTCGACGGCATTCCGGCCTGGGCGAGCAGCACCGGCGCCTTCCAGGACGACACCACGCTGCCGACCAATACGTCGTACTACCAGAGCTACATGAGCCGCGTCGGCACGGAATCGAACGCGATTCGCGCCGCGTATTTCCCGACCCAGTCGGCGAACTACTATCAGGTGACGTGGGAGCCGAACCAGATGTGGACGGATACCGACGCCAACTACGTCGCGTTGTACAAAGCCGTCTACCAGGGCATTCATTCGACCGATCCGCACGCGATGGTGATGGGTCCGGCCGATGCTTTCCCGAGCCTGACCACTTCGCACCTGAAACGCCTCGCGCCGCTCGGCTTCGGCCAATACATCGACGCCGTCGCCACGCACGGTTACTACGACGCGGGCACCTCGCCGTCGCATCCGCCTGAGCGCTACGACAGCGACCCGTCCACCGCCGACGGTTCGTTGCGCGGCCAGATGCGCAACCTGCGCGCCGAAATGGCCACCGACTACCGTACGGGCATGCATCTGTTCTCGACCGAAGCGGGCATCAGCTACGACCTCGGCTCGTCGTACGGCCCGAACTATCCAAGCGCCAATGTGCTGTACGCGCAAGCGGCGGTCGCGGCGCGCATGCACATCATCACGCTCGGCGAAGGCGCGGACCAGACCTACGTGTTCTACGGCGCGGACTATCCGGATGAAGTGGGCTACGGCACCTTCTTCGACTTGAGCGACGCGCAGGGCGCATTCGGCGCGACCAACATCAGCCCGAAACCGGTGGCGATGGCGATCAGCGCGATGACGCACACGCTCGACGGCACCACGACGTTGGGCCCGGTCAACGGCACGCCGACCGGCGTGTACGCTTACGCGTTCCAGCAGGTGGGCAACGGCGCGGTGATTACCGCTCTGTGGGCGCACAACAACAACGTGTGGAGCGCGAGCGCGGGCTTCAGTTCGACTTATAGCGTCGCGTACAGCCTCAACGTCGATCAACCGGGCACGAGCGGCACCGTCAAGGTGATCGACATGATGGGCAATGCGACCAATGCGAACTACAGCAACGGTGTGCTGACGCTCAACCTGACCGAGTCGCCGGTGTATGTGGTGTCGAACAACGCGTCGGTCGCCAAGGCCAATGCGACGACGCCGGTCGGATACGTCGGCATGTAAGCCGCGCGTTCAAAGTACCCGGATTCGGGTACTGCGGCCGACATGAAAAACGTCAGCCGGCTCACGGGCCGGCTGACGTTATTTTTTTGGGCGTTCAAAACCTGCATCGCAAGTGCAGTGCTTCAACTCTCTCCCAACTGCCCCTCCATACCGCGCAATTCGCTTTCGCGTTCCTTGGACACCTTGCCGATCGGCGGACCGGCGAAACTCTTGCGCACGCCCGCGCCATACCAGATCGCCAGCAGCACCGCGAGCAAACCGGCAATCACGTAGACCACTTTCTGATTCGGCGGCTGCATGCCGACATACGCGAGCACCAGCGCGCCGATCACCGCCGCCACCGCGAACGGCTTCGACAGCATGCCCAACTGGAACGGGCCTTTCTCGTTCCACGTGCGGCCTTCGGCGAAAATGCCCGCCGCAATCGGCATGGCGTAGGAGATGAACAGGAACACCGCACTACCGGCGCTCAGCACCGTAAAAGCGTCGCCATAGAGCGTGACGACGATCGCCAGCACCGCCGAGGTCCAGATGGCGGCGCCCGGCGTGCGATGCGCGGCATTCACTTTGCGCAGCCACTTCGATGCGGGCAGGCCGCCGTCGCGAGCAAACGCGAACATCATGCGCGACGTGGAGGTCACCGCAGCAAGACCGCACGCGTAGTTGATGAAGAACATCAGCAGTTCGATGACAATGCGCAGCGGCCCCGGAATCGGCGCGAGAATCGCTTCGAAGAAACCCGTGCCCTGCTTCACGGCCGCGCCGATATCCGGCATGACCAGCACGAACGCGCACACCATCACGTAGCCGAAGGTCGTGGACCAGAACACCGAGCCGACGATACCGCGCGGCACATTGCGCGCCGCCTGATGCGTCTCCTCCGAGGTATGCGCCGATGCGTCGAAGCCGGTAATCGTATAAGCGGTCAGCAGAAGGCCAGAGAGAAACGCCATCGCCATGGTCTGCTTCGGCCACGCGCCGCCGTCCACACCCGTAAAGTTGGTGAACGTGTACAGCCGCGACAGATCGATCTTGACCGGCGAATACACCAGCAACGCCCCGACCAGCAGAATCGTTACCACGAAGATCAGATAGCCCGACAGGTCGGTGATCCTGCTCGTGATACGAATGCCGCGATGATTGAGGAATGCTTGCGACGCGGTGATCACGGTCAGAAACAGCGTCTGCTGCCACCAGCCGAGCGACTCGGGCTTAACGCCGAACATCGGCGCGATCAGCGTGCGGAAAAACGGATCATAGGTGCCGAAGTTGATCGCGGCGACCACGAACACGAGGCCGAGCAGATTCAGCCACGCGGTCAGCCAGCCCCACGTCTTGCCGCCGAGAATCGAACTCCAGTGATAGAGACCGCCCGCAGTGGGATACGACGAGGCGATCTGCGCCATCGCCGCGGCCACCACCAGCGCGAACAGAGAACCGAGCGGCCAGCCGAGTCCGATCGACGCTCCGCCCGCCGCCGACAGGCCCATCTGGAACGACGTGATGCCGCCCGACAGAATGCAGATCAGCGAGAACGACACCGCGAAGTTCGAGAACGCCCCCATGCGCCGGGACAGTTCCTGCGCGTAACCCATCTTGTGCAACAGCTTGACGTCGTTGTCGGCGGACTCCGCCGACGGCAAGGCCGTGTTGATGTCCATGACGCGATCCTTTGAACAGGGTTATGACGAAGCGGCCAACCGGCGAGCCGGTTCAACGGCGTGGCCGCGCCAGGCAAAGCGGCTCACGCGGCCGTGAAACAGTTATCGACGTACAGGTGTGCGCCGTTGACGAAACTCGCGTCGTCGCTCGCTAGAAAGAGCGCGGCGCGCGCCACTTCCTCCGGCGCGCACAGGCGGCCCTGCTGCACCGACAAGGCGGCTTCGCTCGCATCGAACCCGTACTTCGCGAGCGCGCTGATTTCGCGGCGCCCATGCGGCGTGTCGATGAAACCAGGGCACACGGCATTGCAGCGAATGCCCCGGTCGCGATACTCGACGGCGATGGCACGCGCGAACATCGCGCATGCGCCTTTGGTGGTGCAATAGAGCACTTCGAGCGGCGTCGCCGCCACCGACGAGATCGACGCCGTGCAGACGATCGAGCCGCCGCCCGCCGTGAGCATGTGCGGCAGCACGGCCCGCGTCATCATGAACATGCTCTTCACGTTGACGTTCATGAGCCAGTCGTAGTCTTCGTCGGTGGTATCGACGAACGGCTTCACGACAATGCTGCCGGCGTGATTGAACAGCACGTCGATACGCCCGAAGCGCGCCATGATGCCGGCCACGGCGGCATCGACGGCCGCGCGCTTCGACACGTCGGCGGCAAACAGTTCGGCGCTGCCGCCTGCCGCGCGAATCCGCGTCACGACTTCCTCACCGGCATCCGTATTGATATCGACGACGGCGACCTGCGCGCCTTCCTGCGCGAACAGCAACGAGGCCGCGCCGCCCGCGCCCGTCGCGCCGCCCGACACGATTGCGATCTTGCCTTCCAGCCTGCCTGCCGATCTGCTCATACGCCACTCCCTTTCCTGTGCATTGCGTGATGCACAAAGTAGGGGCGGCAAAAAGCGGCGACTATCCAAAATTGGCAAAAAGATAAAAATCCCGTAAAAATTCCGCCTCCTGACAAATGCATTACGGCGACTTCCGGCCGCGCGGCAGGTAAGCAAAGACGCACCGCGCCAACCCTACGGCAGGGCTTTTTTTTCGCATACACTGGTCGGCACGAGGCTTTCGGGGAGCGCCATCAGAATCGGGAGAAGCTATGCAGGCGGTCAATCAGACGAGCGGCGCGGTCGAGATTCGTTGTTGCCGCAACATTGACGAGCAGGCCATGCTGCTCGACGCATGGAACCAGAGCTACTGCCAGATCTCACGCGGCGCCTTCGACGGCTCGGTGAGTTCATGCCACTCGGGCGGCGTGCGGGTGCTGGTCGAGCGCCTGAACCGCACGGTCTATCAGCGCGGCCAGGTCGCGGCATCCCGGGTCGCGGTGGGCATTCCGTTTCAACTCGAAGGCCATGCGTTGTTGTGTGGACAGACGAGTCATCGCGACGGCTTGCACGTGTTTTCCGGCGATGGCGGTTTCGAATTTCTGTCGCCCGACAAGCATGTGGTGGTGAACCTCGAAATCGAACCGGGCGCGATCGGCGACCCGCTGTTGCGCTCGCAGCTCGACGAACTGACACGGCTGCTCGGCTCGAGACCCGGCATATTGAACGTCGATCCCACGAAACTGCAGGGCTTTCGCGAGGTGCTGAAGCAGTTGCTCGACGCCGTCGCGGCCACCCCCACTTTGCTCGACGACGCCGCAGTCGCCGCAGCGTTCGAAAAGTCGGTGATATTCGGTCTTGCCGATGTTTTGCAGGACCTGCGCGATGCCGATCCGCACGGGAACGTCGAAGCTCGCACTGCGCGCAACTGGCAACTGGTGCGTGGGGTTCGTGAGCTGATCGAGGAATCGCCGCAGTGTCCGCTTTCCGTGGCGGAGTTGTGTGCGCGGTTTCGCGCCAGTCGGCGTACGTTGCAATATGCGTTCGAAGATACGCTCGGCGTCAACCCTTCCGCTTATATGCGCGCCGTCCGGCTCGATCACGTGCGCCGTGAATTGCGCGGCTCCGCTTCAGTGACGGAGGTCGCCACGCGGTGGGGGTTCTGGCATTTCGGGAATTTCTCCAGCGAGTATCGCGGGCAGTTCGGCGAGTTGCCGTCCGAGACCTGGAGAAGGAGCCGGACGGTTTAGATTGTTTGCCCGCGCGGACAAAAGTAGCGCACACTAGCTTACTGCTCCTATGCGGAGCAAAAACCGCCAATTGGGAGTCCATCATGGCAAAAGGTCAAATGCGCAGTAACCGCGAAGTCAAGAAACCGAAGCAGGCGAAGAAACCGCAACCCGCCACTTCGCCATCGGGCGCGCCGCCGATCCGGGTAGCACCAAGCGCCTCGGCCACCGCGAAGAAGCATTAAAAGGCAAGACCGATTGAGCACGCCCGCCACATCGAGGCGGGCATCCATCCAAAGCGCATTTCCTGCAGCGCCCCATCCCGCATCTTCGGCCTGAGCGTCCCGACGGCCATCCTCATCCGCACTACCAACGCCATGGCTCCGGGTGTCGCTACGCCTGCTTCGTTCATGGCGCGGCGTTTCCCACATATCACGCTCTTATTTCCGGGCTCATCAGCAACGCTATAGAAATGCGAGCCTGCGCGACTCGATCGAGCACGCTCCTCATGCGCGGACTTGCCCGGCGTTTCCGGTCTGGCTATGCTGAAGGGCTCGCCGATACCACGCGTGTCGGCGACACACGAATCGCAACACGAAACAGAACAATCGATCCGGGATAGCCATGTCCACCACCAGTCTTTTCCTCACCGCCGCGGGCGTCGGGCTCGCCATTGCCGCGCCGGTCGGCCCGATGGGCATGCTGTGCATTCGCCGCACGCTAACCGGCGGTCCGCGCGCCGGGCTCGCGATCGGCTTCGGCATCGCGACCGGCGACGCAGCCTATGGGCTGATCGCGGCGCTCGGCCTCGTCAGCATCTCGCAGTTCATGCTGGCGTATGACCGCCCGTTGCATCTGCTCGCCGGGTTGTTCCTGCTGTATCTGGGCGTGCGTACGTTGCTGCAGAAAGCCCCAGCCGACGCAGCGGACAGCACCGCAAACGGCGCGTCAGGCGGCAACGGCAAGCTCGCCCAGGTGGGCCGCGCCGGCGCGCTGCGCGCGTATGCGAGTTCGTTGCTGCTCACGCTGACCAATCCGCAAACGGTCATCATGTTCGTCGCGCTGTTCACAACGCTCGCCCCGCGCGGCGCGTTTTCATCGAGCATTGCGCTGACCACCGTGGGTGGCGTGTTCTGCGGCTCGATTGCATGGTGGTGTTTCCTCGTGACCGTGGTGTCGCTCGCGCGCCACGCGATCGGCAGCAAAATGCGCGTCGCCATCGACCGGATTGTGGGCTTCACGCTGGCGGCGTTCGGCGTCGTGGAGATTCGCCGGGCGCTTTGAGCGCGCGTCGCGACCTTGGGGTTGGCCGAAGTTGCGCTTTCAGTCTCACGAGCGCCCGCGCAACGCCGCGACCGCCTCGCCGGCAATCGCCAGCAACGCAACCGGCAAAGAACCGGCAAAGCTTGGGCGCCGCCAGCCAGGCCACGTGAAAACCGCCCCGAGGTTCTTGCGCTGATCGACCGTATGCGGGCAGCGCAGCACACCGCTTCGTACGCGAACGCGGCAGTTTTGCGACAATAGCGGCTTTCGCCGCGCCGCGGCGGCCTTCCCGCCGCCCTTCACCGACTGTCGAAGGCAGGCGCACCGGCCTTGCGGCCTGATCCGTCCAACCCACCCGACCGTCAGCGGTCCGCTCAATGGCTCTTCCCCACATCGATCTGCTGTACTCCGTCTCCGGCCTGTTCGTGGGCTTTCTGGTCGGATTGACGGGCGTCGGCGGCGGCTCGCTGATGACGCCGATCCTCGTCCTGCTGTTCAACGTGCATCCGGCCACGGCCGTCGGCACCGACCTGCTGTACGCGGCGGCCACCAAGGCGACCGGTACGCTCGTGCACGGCCTGAGGGGCACCGTGGACTGGCAGATCACCCTGCGCCTCGCCGCCGGCAGCGTGCCGGCCGCCACGATCACGCTGATTCTGCTGCATCGTTTTGGCATGGATACGCCTGGTGCGAGCCGGCTGATCCAGATCGTGCTCGGCGCGGCGTTGCTGGTGACGGCGGTGGCGCTCGTGTTTCGTCCGCAACTCGCGGCGCTCGGCGCGCGCCGGCAACGCGCGCCGCGTCAGGGACGCACGCTCGCGCTGACCATCCTGACCGGCGCGGTGCTCGGAGTGCTGGTGTCGCTGACGTCGGTGGGTGCGGGCGCGATCGGCGTGACGGTGTTGTTGTTGCTCTATCCGCTTCTGCCGACCACGCGCATCGTGGGCTCCGACATCGCGCATGCGGTGCCGCTCACCCTGCTGGCGGGCGCCGGCCATTGGCTGCTGGGCTCGATCGACTGGTCGATGCTGCTGTCGCTGCTGGTGGGCTCGCTGCCGGGCATCGCAATCGGCAGCTTTCTGTCCTCACGCGCGCCGGACGCGCTGCTGCGCAACCTGCTCGCCGCCACGCTCACGCTGGTCGGCGTGCGCCTCGTGCTGGCCTGAACGGGCGCGCAGGCCGGCGCCGCGTATTGCCACGCCACGCCTTGCCGCTCAGGCTCAGGCTCGACTCAAGCAGACGACTGCTATTTGAAGAACCGGCAGGTCAGATCGGCCTCGAACTGCCGGACCCATTGACCTTGACGGTCGTGATAAGACTGCGCCCAGCCGCCGCGCCGGATGGTGACGAGGCGCTCGTGCGCGGCATCGCTCGGATCCGCGCAGGCGCTGATGTCGAAATGCGCCGGTGCAAAACCGTGCCGCGCGCACACCAGTTCGAAGGCCGCCCGATCGCTGATGGGCAGATCGGTATAGCGCAAAAGCGAGGTTTCCATGGCGTTGACTCCGGTTCCCTACGCATCACAGTACGCTTCGGGTCGCGTCAGCAATGTGTCACAGCGCACAGTCGCACAGCGGCGATGCCGCCGTGTTGCTTGCGACTGCCCGGACCCATCATCACCGCTTCAAAAATCGCCAAATTAAAATAAAAAAGGCTCCGGTTTTTTGCCGGAACCTTGGTGCACAACTGCATCACGATGGCGCAAGGCGGCTTGGCGCCGCCCTCGCCTGATGCGACAGCCTGCTTACTGCTGCTGGACGTTCAGCTTGTTCGACACCGACGTCACGCCGGCGACGCCCTTGGCGGCTTCGCCTGCGGCGTCGATCTGCGCCTGGTCAGGCACCGAGCCCGTCAGCGTCACCGCGCCGCCACGAGCGCGCACGGCGATGTTCGACACGTCGATACCTTGCGCCTTGGCCAGCGCGCTACGCACCTTGCGGCCCAACTGGCTGTTCGCCTTCTTGGTCGACTTGGCGCTCGCAGCCGGCGCGGCGGTCGTGCCCGTTGCCGTTGCGTCGCTTGCCTGAGCGTACACATTGCACGCCACTACCATTGCCACCACCGAGCCCAGCGTTTTCAGAAAACCGACCGATTTCATACTTTTCTTCTCCTTAGCTTCACATTGGACCGCATATAAAAGCGGCTTCGTACGACTTCCGGCAGCCACGCTGGACGCGCGACAAGGCGCGGCCCAGCGACGGCCGACTATGGCTGCAACACGGTGTGCGAGAGGCGAAGAGGCTGGCTGCCATTGCCGCATGCGATGACAGGCATGCAATGCGGTACGACAGACCGGCAAGCCGCGAAGTCCGCGAGCGCGCCCAGTTCTTGTGTGTCTTGCCGGGTCGCGCTGCGCAAACGTCTGTTCACGGCAGCGATGCACAATTTAATCTAGCCGGGCCAGAAGCGCAAAGGGTTTAGTCATACGCGAGGGCTGAATCGCGTTACCCGCAGCGGTGTCACACGCCGTTCACGATTTGTTACGGCTTTGTCGGTGAGCGCGGCGGCCATGCGTGCCGCCGTGCGGCGAATCTCAGGTACCATCGGCGCGACGCGCGCTGCCGCGTGGCTCGCGCGCCATTCGCGGCAGCCGGCGTGGCGCGGCGTGAGCGCTTCACCCCGGTTCGCGCGCCGCAGAGCGCCGCCCCTGTTCACTTTCGACCGTAGCCGTCACGTCATCCGATGAAGCCAGCCACCGGCCGCAAAAGCCCTCCCCGTCTCGTCGCCCGATTCGTCGCGATCTCCTGGCGCGATCTCGCCGTCTCGTTCGGGCCGATCCTGCTGATCGCCGCGGTCGCGATCTGGGTCGCCGTGCGTCTGATTCAGCCCGCGCCGCCCAGCACGTTGACGATCAGCGCCGGCCCGGAAGGCAGCACCTTCTGGAATGCCGCCCAGAAGTACAAGGAAATTCTGGCGCGCAACCGCATCACGCTGAATGTGCTGTCCTCGGAGGGCTCGCTGCAGAATCTCAAGCGCCTGTCGGACCCGAGCTCGAACGTGGATGTCGGCTTCGTGCAGGACGGCGTCGCGCCCGGCTCCGCGTCCAACGGTCTGATGTCGCTCGGCAGCGTGGCCTATGTGCCGCTGGCGATCTTCTATCACGGCCCGACTATCATGCGTCTCTCCGAGTTCAAGGGCGAGCGGCTTGCCGTCGGCGCGGAAGGCAGCGGCACGCGCGAGCTGGCGCTGGCGCTGCTCAAGGCCAACGGCATCGTGCCGGGCGGCGCAACCAAACTGCTGCCGCTCTCGGGAGACGACGCCGCCGACGCCCTCGTCTCCGGCAAGGTCGACGCGGCGTTCCTCGCCGGCGATTCGGCGCAACCGGCGGTGATGGGCAAGCTCTACCGCACGCCGAACGTGCAGTTCTACGATTTCTCGCAGGCCGACGCCTACACGCGCCGCTTTCCCTATCTGACACAGCTCACGATGCCAATGGGCGCGTTCGACCTCGGCAAGAACCTGCCGTCCGCGCCGATTCATATGGTGGCGCCGACCGTCGAACTGGTGGCGCGCGACTCGCTGCACCCCGCGCTTTCCGATCTGCTGATCGAAGCCGCGCGCGAGGTGCACGGCAAGGCGAACATCCTGCAGCGCGCCGGCGAGTTTCCCGCGCCGCTCGCGCACGACTTCCCCATCAGCGACGACGCCGCCCGCTACTACAAGTCGGGCAAGAGCTTCCTCTACCGGATCCTGCCGTTCTGGCTCGCGAGTCTCGCCGACCGGCTGCTGGTGGTCATGGTGCCGCTGATCGTGTTGCTGGTGCCAGCCTTGCGTCTCGTGCCGTCGCTGTATGCATGGCGGGTGAAATCGCGCATTTACCGCTGGTACGGCGCGCTGATCGCGATCGAGCGCAGCGCCCTCAGCGACCATTCGCCCACCGAACGCGCGTCGCTGCTCGAACGGCTCGACGCGATCGAGGAATCCGTCAACGGTCTGAAGATGCCGCTGGCCTATGCGGATCAGTTCTACGTGCTGCGCGAGCACATCGGCTTCGTGCGCGCGCGGCTCACGCAGGCTCGCGACGCGCAACGCGACGGCGCCGCGGATGAAGCGCCGGGCGTCGATAACGGGCGCGGTAAAGCACAGGAAGCTGGCGAAGCAGGCGCGGCGTCCGCATCACCCAATCCGTCCAGTCCGTCCGCCGCGAACGAAGCGGCCGAGATCGGCGAAACGCCCAGCGACGACGCCGCGAAACCATATTGACGGATGCAAGCCGCGGCTGCTCCGCGTAAGATCATTACAATTTCGGCGGTCCGCGAGACGGGCCGTTCGGAACAGCAATCCGGGAGACATTTATGACCGTTGGCATCGACGCCAGACAACCGCTGTGGTTTTACGACTTTGTCTCGCCGTTCACGTACCTGTTGCTCGAGCAGCACGACAAATGGCCGGGCTTCGACTTCGTCTTCACGCCGGTCGTGCTGAACGACCTCTACCGTCACTGGGGACAGCGGCCGGCTTACGGTGTGCCCTCCAAACGCACCTTCATGTACCGGCACGCGCTGTTTCGCGCGGAACAGCTCGGCATTCCGTACAAGATGCCGCCCGCCCATCCGTTCGATTCCACGAAGCCGCTGTTGCTCGCCACCGCGGCGAACGGCGACGTCAATTTCGTGCGCGAGATTTTCCGCTTCATCTGGCGTGAAGGCCGCGATCCGTCGACGGACGTGGCCTTTGCCGAATTGTGCGAGCGCGTCGGCCTGCCCGACGGTCCGGAACTCATCAAGAGCCCGGAAGTGAAAGCGCAATTGCAGCGCAACACGGCGGACGCGATCGGCCTGGGTGTCTACGGTGTGCCGACCTTCCGTCTGAACGATCAGTTGTTCTGGGGCGAAGACGCGCTGCCCATGGTGCTGTACTGCGCGCGCACGCCGAACTGGCTCGAATCGAAAGAAGTCAAACGCATCAGTACGCTGCCGTCGGGGCTCGTGGACCAGCAGACGTAGGCGAGACGTAAGCCTGAAGCGGACGCGAGGCGCGTCCCACGGCGCTTTCGCCGGTTCGTCGCGGTAAAACAGCCCTGCTGATGCCGGCCATACCTTGCCTGCTATGCCGCTACACCGCAAACAGGCCTAAGGTTATGACCTTTGCTTCGTGCGCGTTGGCGCCCCGCTCTCGCCGGCGACGCCGTACGAAGCTTCATCGGATCCGGTCCGCTTGCCCCGCCTCGCTTAAATCATGGACGACACCGCCGCCTCCCTCGATATCTGGCTCGTGCGCGTGCTGCGCACGCTGCTGGTCGAGCGCAGCGTCACGCAGACCGCGCTGCGTCTGAATCAGACCCAGCCGGCTATCAGCACCGCGCTGCGCAAACTGCGCGAGACGCTCAACGATCCGATTCTGGTGCGCGGCAAGTCGGGCATGGTGCCCACCGAATACGGCGAATCGCTGCTCGCCTCCGCGCAACGCGTGCTGCGCGAAGTCGATTTTGTCGCGACGCCGCATGGCGACTTCGATCCCGGCCGCTCGCGCCGCACCTTTCGCGTGGCCGCGCCGGATTATCTGAACGACTTCTTCATGCCGACCGTGATCGCGCAATTTCGCGAGGCGGCGCCGCACGCGCGGCTCGAAATAGATTCGCTGAGTCCGATGCTCGATCATTCGGCCGCGCTCGACGCCGGCGAACTCGATCTGGTGATCGGCAACTGGCCCAAGCCCGACCCGCGCTTCGAGCGCAGCGACCTGTTCTCCGATACGGTCGTGTGCATGATGCGCGCCGATCATCCGCTCACGCGCATGCCGCTTACGCGCGAAGCGTATCTCGCCGCGCCGCATCTCGCACCGACACCGTATAGCGGGGCGAGCAGCGGCGCGATCGACATGGGCTTCACGCGGGCTCGCGCCGAGCGCCGCATCGTCGCCACGCTGCCCTACTTCGGCCTGGTGCCGCAGACGCTGCTGCAATCGGATCTGATCTTCACGACGACACGCCGTTTCGCGATGCACTACGCGGACATGCTGCCGCTCGCGGTGGTCGACGTGCCGATTCCGTTTCCGCGCATCAAGTGCTACCAGCTCTGGCATCCGCAGCCGGATCGACCGAGCGACGTCGGCTGGCTGCGTGCGCTGATGTCCCAGGTGTCGGACGGGCTGGTCGCGCAGAAGGTGCGGCGCGCAAAACGGGCGCCGAAAAAGGAAACGTCAGCCGCGACGGGCTGACGTTTGGGGTTTGCGGCTCGAAGGGCGCTGCTTGCGCGCCGCGTCCTGGCCGGCGCTTGGTTCCGCTGATCAGACAGCCGCGCAGAGCTTCTGCGTTGCCACTTGCGCCACGACCTGCCGCGAACGGATCTGCAGCAACTCCGCGCATACCGCCACGGCGATCGCCGCAGGCGCCTTGTCGACGATGCCAGCCACGCCGATCGGACACGTCATCTCCACCAGGCGGTCCAGATCCACGCCGCGATCGAGCAAACGGCGCTCGAATTTCACGCGCTTCGTCTTCGAACCGATCATGCCGAAGTAGGTGAAATCGCGCCGCCGCATGATGCGCGCGGCCAGCGAGAAATCGAGCGCGTGGTTGTGCGTCATCACCAGAAAATAGGCGCCGGGCGGCGCCGTGTCGACGATCGCATCCGGCGTGTCGGTGGCTTCGACCTGCACGTTGGCGGGCGTTTCGTCGGGGAACCGTTCGTCGCGCTCGTCGACCCACTGGACCACGCACGGCAAGCTGCCGAGCAGCTTGACGAGCGCATGCCCGACGTGCCCCGCGCCGAACAGCACGATATGCATCGGCGCCGGACGCGGCGTCTGCACGCCGCTGCGCCGGCCGATCTGAACGGACGAAAAATCGTTCATGGCGATCATTCCAATTCCAGTGAGTGTGTTGTTCACGCGTTGCTTTTCCGGCTCATTGCCGCGCCCATTGCGGTCCGCTTATCGATTCGCTTATTGCCGCGCCGCCGCGGTGGCGGCACGCACCGCGCCGACCGCCTTGAGGATTTCCTCGCTGGTCGCGGGCGCATTCAGCGGCGGGTTGACCTTGTGGTTGCCCACTGCCGACACCGCGTCGCGCACCGCGAAGAACACCGAGAACGGCAGCAGCAGCGGCGGCTCGCCGGTCGCCTTCGAACGATGGATGCTGTCCTCCGCATTGCGGTTCTTGAAGAGGCGCACGCGGAAGTCGGGCGGCGTATCGTTGACGGTCGGAATCTTGTAGGTGGACGGCGCATGCGTCATCAGCTTGCCGCCCGCGTTCCACCACAGTTCTTCGGTCGTGAGCCAGCCCATGCCCTGAATGAACGCGCCTTCCACCTGGCCGACATCGAGCGCCGGATTCAGCGAGGCGCCCACGTCGTGCAATGCGTCCGCGCGCAGCACGCGCATTTCGCCGGTCAACGTGTCGATCACCACTTCCGACACCGCCGCGCCGTACGAGTAGTAGTAAAACGGCCGGCCTTGCAGCTTCGATTGATCCCAGTAGAGCTTGGGCGTCGCGTAGAACCCGTCCGACCAGAGTTGAATACGCGCGACGTAAGCCTTCGCGATGACCTCTTCGAACGGCACGATGATTTCGCCGACGACCACGCGGTCGTGCACGAAGCGCACTTCCGACGCGCTCACCTGCCCTGCGCCGAAGCGCTCGGCGGCAAACGCCGACAGACGTTCGCGCAACTGGCGCGCGGCGTCCTGCGCGGCCTTGCCGTTCAGGTCGGAGCCCGTCGAGGCCGCCGTCGCCGACGTGTTGGCGATCTTGCTGGTGTCGGTCGCGGTGACGCGAATGCGGTTGAAGCCGATGCCCAGTTCATGCGCGACGACCTGCGCGACCTTCGTGTTCAAGCCCTGGCCCATTTCGGTGCCGCCGTGATTCACCAGCACCGAACCGTCGGTGTAGATGTGCACGAGCGCGCCGGCCTGGTTGAAGTGGGTCACGTTGAACGCGATACCGAACTTGACCGGCGTGAGCGCCATGCCCTTCTTCAGTATTTCGTTGTTCGCGTTGAACTCGTTGATCGCGGCGCGGCGCGCGCGGTATTCACTCGTTGCTTCGAGTTCGTCGATCAGTTCGTGAATCACGTTGTCTTCGACGATCTGGCCATACGGCGTCTGGTTACGCTCGGTCTTGCCGTACAGATTGCGGCGGCGCACGTCGAGCGAATCCTCGCCCACCGAGCGCGCCACGTTGTCCATGATGTATTCGATCGCGAACGCGCCTTGCGGGCCGCCGAAGCCGCGGAACGCCGTGTTCGACTGCGTGTTGGTCTTGCCGCAGAAGCCGTCGATCGTGACATCCGAGAGCCAGTAAGCGTTGTCGAAGTGGCACAGCGCGCGCGTCATCACCGGACCGGACAGGTCGGCGGAAAAACCGCAGCGCGAGGTCATGTCGACCGTCACGCCGTCGATCACGCCCTTGTCGTCGTAGCCGACTTCGTACGTGTAGTGGAAATCGTGGCGCTTGCCCGTGACCATCATGTCGTCGTCGCGGTCCGGACGCAGTTTCACCGGGCACAGCAGCTTCCATGCGGCGAGCGCCGCGCAGCACGCGAACAGACCCGATTGCGATTCCTTGCCGCCGAATCCGCCGCCCATCCGGCGGCATTCGATCAGCACGTTGTGCGACGCCACGCCCAACGCGTGCGCGACCATGTGCTGCATTTCGGTCGGATGCTGCGTCGAACAGTAGACGTGCATGCCGTCGTCGTCCTTCGGCACCGCGTACGAAATCTGGCCTTCCAGATAGAACTGCTCCTGGCCGCCGAGCAGCATCTCGCCGGCCTCGCGACGCGCGGCGCGGGCGATCTTGTTGCCGGCTTCGCCGCGCGCGAGTTTCATCGGCGGCAGGACGTGCTGGTTCGCGGCGCGCGCCTGCTGCGCGGTGAGAATCGCCGGCAATTCTTCGTAGACGATTTCCGCGCGGCGTGCCGCGAGACGCGCCGTTTCATGCGAGGTCGCGACCACGATGAAGATCGGCTGGCCGACGTATTGCACGAGGCCGTCGGCGAGAATCGGATCGTCGCCGTGGATGATCGGGCCCACGTCGTTGACGCCCGGAATATCGTCAGCGGTGAAGATCGCGACCACGCCAGGCGTGGCGCGCACCTTGTCGAGCGACATCGAGACGATCTTCGCGTGCGCTTTCGTCGACAGGCCGAGCGCCGCGTGCAGCGTGCCGGCGAGCGTCGGAATGTCGTCGGTATAGGTAGCGCGGCCGCTTACGTGCAGATGCGCGGACTCGTGCGGACGCGAGATGTGGACCTGGGTGAAGTCCTCGAGATCCTGAAGGTCTTTCAGGAACGGTTCGGCGTGCTGATTCATTGTTGTGTTCTCCGTATCCTTTCGTCGTCTCAGGCGCCGACCGGTGCGCAGGCCGCAGCGACCGCGCGCACATCCAGCGCGCTCTTCGGCAGCGGGTTGTTCGGACGCGTTTCGAGCCAGAAGCGGTACAACGTGTTCTTCGCCGATTCGAGGCGATAGTTGCTGGTCGCTCGCATGTCCGACAGCGGCGCGTAGTCGTTGCCGAGCGCGAGCATCGCGGCCTGCGCAGTGGCTTCGTGCCATTCGGCGTCGCGCAGCACGGCTTCCGCGTGGGTCGCGCGCTTGGACGTGGCGGCCATGCCGCCGAACGCGATGCGCGGCTCGCGGATCAGGTTGCCGTCGGCGATGAACGCGAACGCGGCACACACCGCCGAGATATCCGAATCGAAACGCTTCGACAGTTTGTAGGTGCGGAATTGCAGGTTCCGACGCACGCCGGTGCGCGTCGGCACTTTCAGGCCGACGACGAACTCATGCTCCGCCATGTCCTTCTTCTGATACGCGAGGTACAGGTCCTCGAGCGGCATCTCGCGCTCGATCTCGCCGCCGCGCACGATCACACGTGCGCCGAGCGCGATCAGGCCGGGCATCGAATCGCCGATCGGCGAGCCGTTGGCGATATTGCCGCCCAGCGTGCCGGCATTGCGAATCGGCAGCGACGCGAAGCGTTGCCACATTTCAATCAGTTCGGGATATTGCTTCGCGATCTCCGCATAGGCTTTTTCGACGCTGACACCCGCGCCGATCTCGATCCATTCGTCGTTGGTCTCCAGCTTCTGCAGTTCGGCGATCTGCCCCACGTAGACGATATTGCCCAACTCGCGCATCTGCTTGGTGACCCACAGGCCGATGTCCGTGCTGCCGGCGAGAATGCGCGCGGCCGGTTCGGCTTCCTTGATCCTGGCGAGTGCTTCGACCGTACGCGGCGCGTCGAACTGCTGGCCCGCGTGCTGGTAGTGGAAGGTGTCCTTGCGCTCGAGCGTGGCGAGCGTGTTGGCGAGCGCCTCGACATTGACCGGCGCTTTCGGCGCGGGCGCTTCGAACATGCGCACCGCCGCGTCGACGATCGGGCGGTAGCCCGTGCAGCGGCACAGGTTGCCCGTCAGCGCATTGCTGATCGCCTCGCGCGACGGCACCGTCTTGTTCGCGCAGCTGTGCTCGTGACCGTGCTTTTCATAGAGCGACCACATCGACATGACGAAGCCCGGCGTGCAGAAGCCGCACTGCGAGCCGTGACATTCGACCATCGCTTCCTGCACGGGATGGAGCGACCCGTCCGGCTGGCGCAGGTCTTCGACGGTGAAGAGCGCCTTGCCGTCGAGCGTCGGCACGAACTGAATGCAGGCGTTGACCGCCTTGAAGTCGACGCCGCCCGCTTCGTTGCGCTCGCCGATCACGACCGTGCACGCGCCGCAGTCGCCTTCGGCGCAGCCTTCCTTCGTGCCCGTGCAATGCGCGTCCTCGCGCAGATACTGCAGCACGGTGCGGGTGACGGGCGCGTCCTTGATCTCACGGATCGCGTTGCGGTGATAGAAGCGAATCGGCTCAGTCATGTCTCGTTACTCTCGAATGTTCTGTGTCCGTGGGACGTGCAGCAGGGATGGTTCGAAAACTATCACCGTCAATAAATACAACCCATAGCGGCGATCGCATGCGGGACATATCCGCAAAACGATATCGAGATGGGTTTGAGGGGCGGTTGACTTATGGTGATTAGGACTTTTTGCCGTATTTTTATCTCTTATACGGATTTAACGCCAAGCCTAGTTGGCGCATCTCAGGCAGAGATGCTGAAAAAACAGGCAGCGAGGGGTCGAAAATGGCCCACTATGGGGTTCCGGGAAGGCGCTTTTGTCGGATGAATTATTAAGCAACTCCTGCAAGAAAACCGGTTCCATGGGAAAATCACGCCTTCCCGCCGAATTCAAGTCTCGTTTTCCCCATGTCCACCGACTCAGCGACACCTCGCAGCGAATTTGCGACGACCATGCAGATCATTCCGGTCGTCTTTTTCACGTTTCTTTGCTATCTGACGATCGGAATTCCGCTTGCGGTGTTGCCGGGCTACGTCCACGACGACCTCGGTTACAGCGCCGTGCTGGCTGGTGCCGCCATCAGCGTGCAGTATCTGGCGACGCTGGCATCGCGACCGCTGGCTGGCCGTTCCGCGGACACGTTGGGGCCGAAACGGACGGTGACGATTGGTTTGATGGGGTGTGGCGCGAGCGGGGTTTTGCTGTTGCTGGCTGTGCTGTGCGGGCGCTGGCCCGTGCTGAGCCTGGGGCTGCTGGTCTGCAGCCGGCTCGTGTTGGGATTCGGCGAGAGCTTGTGCGGCACGGGTGCGATTCTGTGGGGGATCGGCCGGGTGGGCACGAGCAACAATGCGCGGGTGATCTCGTGGAACGGTATCGCGACGTATGGCGCGCTGGCGATCGGTGCGCCGCTGGGTGTGGCGATCGAGCACACGGTTGGATTTGCCGCGTTGGGCATTCTGGTGATTCTGCTGGCGGCGCTCGGGTTTTATCTCGCTCGTCCAATCGCGCCGGTGCCGATCGTGCATGGCGAGCGGATGTCGTACCGCAGTGTTTTCACTCGCGTGTTGCCGCATGGGATTGGGTTGGCGCTCGGGTCGGCCGGATTTGGGTCGATCGCGACTTTCATTACGCTGTTTTATGCGGCGAAGCATTGGCCGAATGCGGCGCTCTCGTTGACGGTGTTCGGGACGCTGTTTATCGGGGCGCGGTTGCTGTTTGCCAATACGATCAAGACTTATGGCGGGTTTCGGGTCGCGATTGCTTCGTTTTCGTTTGAATGCGCCGGGTTGTTGATGTTGTGGCTGGCGCCTGAGCCTCATGTTGCGCTTGCTGGTGCGGCTTTGACTGGGTTCGGGTTTGCTTTGGTGTTTCCGGCTCTTGGGGTCGAGGCGGTTGGGCTTGTGCCGCCGGCTAGTCGTGGGGCGGCTTTGTCGGCTTATTCGGTTTTTCTCGATCTCTCGTTGGGGATTACTGGGCCGTTGGCCGGGTATATCGCTGGTGAGTTTGGGTATGGGTCGGTGTTTCTTTTTGCGGCGGTTGCCGCTGCTGCGGGTGTTGGGCTGTCTACTCTTCTTTATCTTCGGAATGCTAAGGTCACTAATTTGCCTGCGGCGCTTTGAGGGGGTGCGATCGGCACGGTTTTGTTGTGGACCTGGGGCGGTGGCCTTTCCTTGTTTTCTTAGTGGTCTATTAGCGTTGCCCCTGTGCGGGGCGGCACCTACTTTCTTTGCCGCGGCAAAGAAAGTAGGCAAAGAAAGCCGCTTTGAACCGCCAGCTCATAAGCGGGTCCCTCGCACAGTCGCCGTAGTGGTGCATCTGGAATCGGGGTTCTCGCGCATTCGGCCTCGGTGACAAGGCCGTCATACCTCCCGCCTCGCGCTCCGCGCTCGCCGGAACGGTCGGCTTCAGGCCCCCGGCTTCGGTTCGGTCCAGCAGTGTTCCGTGTCCCTCAATGCGCAGTCGCTCTCGTTCGTGCGATCGTTTTGGATCGAGCTGGCTCGCTGTGCTTGGCTCGAGTTTCGTCAACCTCTTCTCGGGTTTCCGATGCCCTCCGCGTCGCTTTTTCAAGAACATTCGCTGCGTGGCGCGCCGTGATCCTGCTTTGCACAACGCCCCTCGCGTCCAGCGCAATGACCTGATATAGCTCACGGTCAGTCTCGACTTCGTATTGGTAGTCCTCGACGGTGTCGAGCAACAGATCCAGCAATCGTCGCTGGCGATGTCTCTCTTCTCGTGTCACAGCCGGACTCCTAACTATCGAGGCCACAAGCGTGGTCAGTTTGTCTAATTGGCTTAATTGCCGTTCAATCAATCCGAAAGCGGACAGCGCCAGTTTCTCGTATTGAACTGCGTCAACGGGCGGCCGCGATGTGGTTCGTTTACGTTTGACGGATTTACTCATGGCGCGATCTCCCTAAACTTAGCTGGACCGCTCACCTAGCGCTTGCACGGTGGTGAGCGGGCACATTGACGGGATTCGCAGACCGGCTGATCCAACCCAACGCCGGCGAGCCGTGAGGCTCCCCCGCCAAGGCCCGCCCAATGAAATCAGACGTGCAAAGGCAGTCGCGCACCTGCTCATGCAAGCACACGGGTAGGATCAGATGCAGGCTGCGAAACCTGTTGTCGTGAAGTACACGACAAAACGAGTTTAAACATATCGCGTTGCGAGCGATCACCCGAACGAGCTAAAACGCGTACGCGGCAACCAATTCCGAAATTGCCCAATGATCTGCCAGAGCAAAAGACTACGACGCAGAAGAAACTTCCGCAGAAATCGCAACGAATGATTCGCGAGGCGTGTGCCCGATCCGATTAGCGAGATGCGTGACGACATTTCTGAAAGGCGAGATGTGTCCAGTTGCCTTCAAGAACCAGCGGGCATTTATGGGCCGACGTTGCCCTGCTGAAGTGCGAGCCACGTTTGGTGCGCGGAGCGCATTGAACCTTACCGTCTGTGCGACCTGCGCGAGCCGAAGCCGGTGGGCCTTCGGCGCACACAAATTGGCATGGGCCATCTCCATTGTGCTGAAATGAGAGACGCGCTTGGCGCGCGGGGCGCTTTGAAGTTTATCGGCCGAGCGCCAACGCCGAGGCAAAGCCGACAGTCCGGCCGCGCACAAATTGATGATGCGCCGCCGCGGTCCTGCTGGAATGCAAGAGGCATTTGGCGCGCGGATCGCCTTGAAATCACAGGCAGAGCGGCATCGCCGAGGCGAAGCCGACGGCCCCCACGCGCCCAACTAAAACCACTGGTTTTGAACAGCCCTTCCGGCGAGCGCGGAGCGCGAGGCGGGAAGTATGACGCCCTTGTCACTGCCGCCGAATGTGCGAGAACCCCGATTCCAGATGGACCACTACCGTGACTGCGCGGGGGACCCGCTTCAAGGCTGGCGGTTCAAAGCGGCTTTCTTTGCCTACTTTCTTTGCCGCGGCAAAGAAAGTAGGTGCCGCCCCGCACAGGGGCAACGCTAATAGACCACAAACAAATCAAGGAAAGGCCAACACCAAAAACCACCACCAACAAACAACCTCCTCCGAGCAGGCAAAAGACCCAATCACCTCCCCCCCGACAACCCTCTCTCCAAAGCCGCAACCCCCGCCGGCAAATCCACCTTAACCCCAAGATCAACCATAGTCCGCCCGAGCGCATGCACAGTCCGAAAAAGATTATGTTCCCGACACTGCTCCCCCATCTGCCCAACGCGAACAATCGGCAACCCAAACGACCCCGAAATCTCCACCTGATGCATCCGCGAAATATGCGCACAAACATCCGCAGGACTAAACCGATCAGGCACCTCGATCCCCACAACCGAATTCAACCGACAAGCCTCCGGCGCATACAACCGAAGCCCCATCGCCACAACCCCATCCTGCAACGCCAGCGAACACCTCAAATGCCGAGCAAACCTCTTCTCTAGCGTCTCGGCACACACCAACCGCAAAGCCTCATGCAAAGCCAGAACCCCAGAAACAGGCGCCGTATAGTGATACCCAGCGTTATGCCAAAAATTCTCAGCAAGCGTCGCATCCAGACACCAATGCGCGTTCGGTGCCGTGCGCCCCTTAACCCTCTCCCACGCAGCATCTGAAAACGCAATCAACGACACACCCGGAATCGACGACAACCCCTTCTGCCCACCCGTAATCACCGCATCGATCCCCCAGGCATCCATCTCCAACGGCATCGTGCTCAACGTGCAAACCGCATCGACGATCACCAGCGCGCCGGCCGCTTTCGCCAACGCGGCAATTTCCTTCAGCCGATAATTCCACACCGTATTGGACGTCTCGCCCTGCACCACCGTCACGATCTCAGGCCGCTCGCGCCGGATCGCCTCGGCAATCTCTTCGAGGCTCGCCACCGTCCGGTCGGCAACATCGAGCGTGCTCACCCGCGCGCCGACGCGCCGGCCCATCTCCGCCATCCGTTCGCTGAAGAAGCCGTTCTTGATGGACAGCACCCGCGTGCCTTCCCACGCCAGGTTCGAGATCGCCATCTCCATCGCGGCCGAGCCGGGTCCGGCCACACCCAGCACCCATTTCGAATTCGTCTGGAACACATAGCGCGCCATCGACTTCACCTGCCCAATCACCTTCACCATCGTTGCGCCCAGGTGATTGATCACGATCGCATTGGCCTTCGCCACGGCCGCGGGAATCGGCACGGGGCCGGCGCCCATCATCAGGAGCGGCTCTTCGGGAAGAATGGCGTCGAGCGACTCGACAACCGGACAGGGCACTGCAAAAGAGGCGGATGTGAATGATGAAGTCGGCATGATGATCGGTACGTGAATGTCAGGACGCAAAGGAGCAAACGGCCCCGCCAGCATGGACGCTGGCGAGGCCGCGTGTTCGATCATTCACCGATCCGCGCAGTTGCGCAAGTTTTTTGACTATGCGTGACGCCACGACACCGTCGACAAAGCCGTCATTTCACCGTGGTCTTGTCGAGTTTCTTGCCGGTCGCCGCGTTGAAACGCTCGACATACTCCTCGATCAGCTTGCGCAACGCGCGCCCGATCTGCCGGTAGTCGGCTTCGTTCAGGTTCGCCAACGACACGCGCCCCGACGGATGCTGCGTGCCGAAGCCAAGCCCCGGCAGCAGCACGACCCGCGCCTCGCGAGCGAGGCGGAACAGCATTTCGGATGGCTGCGTGTTCTTCAGCAGCCAATCAACGAACTCGCGCCCGAACATCCGCTCGCCGAGGAATTCGACGTCGAGAATCGTGTAGTAGTCGACCTGATTCGGATCATCGTCCTCGAAGGAAATGCCGACCTCTTCGTAAAGCGCCTGCTTGCGCTTGCGAATCAAACGCTTCAACGCGTTCTTGTAGGCGTCCGGCGTGTCCATCAACGAGAACAGCGAAAACAGCACCATCTGCACCTGCTGCGGCGTCGACAGACCCGCGGTGTGATTCAGCGCGACCGTGCGGCTGTCGGCCACCAGCCGGTCGATGAACTTGAGCTTGTCCGGCTCCGTCGTGATCGATTCGTAGCGCTCGTGCAACTGCTTCTTCGTGTCTTTCGGCAACTCGGCGATCAGCTTGTCGAGCACGTTGTCGCGATGCGTCGCGATCGTGCCGAGGCGCCAGCCGGTCGCGCCGAAATATTTCGAGTACGAATACACGAGAATGGTGTTCTTCGGCGCGAGCGCGAACAGCGACACGAAGTCGTCGGCAAAGGTGCCGTACACGTCGTCGGTCAGCAGGATCAGATCGGGCCGTTCCTTGACGATCTCGGCAATGTATTGAAGGCTTTCGTCATTGATCTTCACCGAAGGCGGATTGCTCGGGTTCACGAGAAAGAACGCCTTCACCTTCGGATCGCGCAGCTTGTCGAGTTCCTTCTTCGAATACTGCCAGCCATTGGCCACGTCGGCTTCGAGATTGACGACGTTCAACCGGTAGTCGTTCAGGCGCGGAATCTCGATGTACGGCGTGAAGATCGGCATGCCGAGCGCGATCGTGTCGCCCGCCTTGATCAGGTGATTCTCGCGCAGCGTGTTGAAGATATACGTCATCGCGGCCGTACCGCCTTCCACCGCGAATATGTCGAATTCGCCGACAAAAGGATGGTCGCCGATCATCTCCTTGCGCAGATACTGCCCGACGATCAGTTCGGACAGCTTCAGCATGCGGTCCGGCACCGGGTAGTTGGAAGCGAGAATGCCCTCGCACATTTCATACAGAAAGTCGCCGGCGGAGTAACCCAGCTGATCGCGCACGTACGACACCGCACCGCGCAGAAAGTCGATGCCGGCCACGCCCTTGTTCTCGCGCAGGAATAGATCGAAGCGTTCCTCGAGGCCGTCGTGCCGCGGAAAGCCGCCCACGCCCTCAGGCATGTAGGCAAACGAGCGCTCCGATTCGCGCATCGCAAAGAGACCGAGTTGCCAGAAGCCGTGGCGCGGAATCGTCGCGAGAAAATTCGGGTTGCCGCGGCCGGCGTTGAGCATCGACGCATTGGCGGGACGTTCCACGGCGCTGCCACCCGCCGCCTTGATCAGTTCATCCTTCAACTCGAACGGGCTGAGTGCCGACATGCCCGGTTGCGCCATATCCGCACGTTTCTTGTCGCCCTTCTCTTTTGCCATGATGCGTTCTCCAATGAGCCTGGTGAAAGATGCCGGCGCGGCGAACGATCGCCCGTTAGCGCCGGCGTAACAGAGATCGATAGACGCGCGCTACACGAGCCCGACCACGAGCGGGCCGAGCAGTGTCAACGCGACGTTCGCGATCGCGTACGTGATCGCGAACGGCACGGTCGGCACGGCGCTTTCCGCCTTGTCGAGCACGCCGCCGAAGGCCGGATTCGCACTGCGCGAGCCGGTCAGCGCCCCCGCGAGAATGGCCGCGTTGTTGTACTTCAGCACGTAGCGGCCGAACAGCATGGTGAGCAACAACGGAAACAACGTGACGAACACGCCGAGCAGGAAGATCGTCAAGCCGCTCTGTTTGACGGTGACCACGGCCTGCAGGCCGGAGTTCAAACCGACCACCGCCACGAAGGCCGCGAGGCCGAAGTCCTTCAGCAGTTGCGAGGCCGCCGTCGGCATCACGCCATACATCGGATACTTGCCGCGCATCCAGCCGAACAGCAGACCGGCCAGCAGGCAGCCGCCACCCGAGCCGAGCGTGAGCGGAATGCCGGCGACGTCGACGACGATCAGCCCGATCAGCAGACCGAGTACGAGGCCGACGCCCATGTAGATGAAGTCGGTCTTGTTGGTGTACGGCAGTTCGTAGCCGGCTGCCTCGACAGCGCGCTTGGTGTCTTTCGGCGAACCGTAGAAAGTGATGACATCGCCGTGCTCCAGGATGGTTTCCGGCAGGACCGGCAGTGGCTGACCGGCGCGCGAAATACTCTGGATGTAGACGCCGTGCCGCATATCGCGATCCACCACTTGCCGCGCGGCGGCGATCGTCGTGTGGTTCATGCCCTTGCGCGTGAACACGCCTTCGCGTGTCTGCATGACGACGCCGACATCTTCGACGGCGGCAACCTCGCCGCCGGCCGCGCCGAATTCGACCACGGCCTCGCGGCGCCCCACCACGAGCACCACGTCGTTGGGTTTCAGCACCAGATCGGGCGCCGGGTCGAGCGGCTGGCCGTCACGCTTGATCCGCTCGATCGTCAACAGGTCTCGATGCTGCGTCTCGACGGCTTTCACCGTTTTCCCGGCGCTGACATCGATCGTGTACGCGCGGCCGACCATCTCGGGCAGCGCGGAGAGTTGCCCCGGCCCGCTGGCCGTCGCACCCGCGGTCAGTTCGCGTTCCACTTCGAGCGAGGCATCGCGCAAACTTTGGCCCATGAATTTGGGCAGGATATTCACGCACACGATGATCGCGCCCAACGAGCCGAACACATAGGTCACCGCGTAGGCGATCGCCACGTCCGATTGCAGCGACTTGACCTGATCGGCGGGCAGGCCGAGACGCGCAATCGCGTCGCCCGCCGTGCCGATAATCGCCGATTGAGTCAGCGCGCCGCCCGCGAGTCCGGCGGCGAGCCCCTTGTTCAGGTGGAACAGCTTCGCGCACACCACCACGGTGATCAGCGCGGTGACTGCCAGAAAGACCGCCATCGCGATCTCACGCAGGGTCTTGCGGTTCAGCGAGTTGAAGAAGCCCGGGCCGGAGTCGTAGCCGACCGCGTAGATGAAGACGGCGAACATGACCGACTTCACGCCGTTGTCGATCGTCACGCCCGCCTGACTGATCACCACCGCGGCCAGCAGCGACCCGCCCACGCCGCCCAGCTGAAACTTGCCGAAGTTGATCTGTCCGATGAAGTACCCGGCCGCGAGCGACAGAAACAGCGCCATCTCCGGTGATTTCTGAAAAATATGATGTAGCCAGTCCATCGTGCCCTCGCTGGATAGTTTGCGATACTGAGTACTGGTTGCTGCCTGCGCAGGCGAAGCGCAATCGTGTCGCGCCGCGCGTGCCGTCTGCTGCATCGGCCAAACGTGGCATGGCTTGTCACGCCCGGCACATCTGGCCGCCTAGTGGAATTTCCCGGCGAGGCCGACTACCACCGGCCCCATTAGCGGCAACAGAATGTTCGAGAGTGCATACGTGATCGTGTAGCCGATCACCGGGGTGGAGTTGCCGGTAACGCCCACCAGTGCGCTGATCGCTGGCGTGCTGCATTGCTGGCCTGCGATCGCGCCGAGCAGCATGGGCGCCTCGAGCTTGAGAAACATGCGGCCGATCCAGAGCGACAGCAGACCGGGCACGAGCACCATCAGAATCCCGGCCACCGGCAATGCGAGTCCGTACTCGCGCACCAGCTTGATGGCGTCCGGTCCCGCCGACAAACCCACCGCGGCGATGAAAGTGGCGAGGCCGAAGTCCTTGAGGATTTGCGCCGCCGCCGAAGGCAGCGAGCCGATCACCGGATAACGCGAACGGATCCAGCCGAACAGCAGCCCCGACAGCAGACAGCCACCGCCCGTGCCGAGCGCGATCGACACGCCGCCGACCCGCCCGCCGAGATGACCGATCGCCATGCCGACCAGCACGCCGAGCCCCAGATAAACGAAGTCGGTCTTCTGCGTGGCCGCGACCACGTAGCCCAGACGCTTCGCGCCGCGCAGGACATCCGCCTTGCCGCCCACCAGCGTGAGCACGTCGCCGCGATTGAGTTCGGTGCCGGGCAGCGCGGGCACTGTGGTCTCGAGTCGCGTGACCGCCGCGATGTAGACGCCGCGGCCGTTTTCGGGCGCCGCCTGCTCGCGCACCTGCGCGACCGTGAGTCCGTGCAGGTCGCGGCGTGTCAGCACGACGTCGAGCTTCTCGGCCATCACCTGGCCGAAGTCCGCGCCGTCCACTTCGGCACCGAGACCTGCGGCGGCCGCCACGATCGCTTCGCGCCGCCCGCCCACCAGAATGACGTCGCCTCGCGTGAGCGTGAGTTGCGGTTCGGCGGGCACCTCCGCGCCATTGCGCCGGACCCGCTCGACCGTCAGGTTGAAGCCGTACTGCTGTTCGAATGCCCGGATCGTCGTGCCGGCCGCCGCGCCGACTTCGAACGCGCGGCCCACGAGCGCCGGCGCGGCAGCGCGCTGACCCTCGCCATACGCGCCGTCGCCACCGAGCTTGCGCCACACGCGCTCGGCTTCGTCGCGCAGATTGACGCGCAACAGCAGCGGCGCGAACTGGCTGGTGAAGAGCACGATGGTGATCAGGCCGAACAGGTAGCTCACGCTGTACGCGGTCACGATGTTGGCCTGCAAGCGCAGCGTTTCGGAATCGCTGAAGCCGAGCTTGGAAATCGCCTCGGACGCCGTGCCGATCACGGCCGACTCCGTCGCCGCGCCGGCCAGTAGACCGGCCGCCGTGCCGGCGTCGAGCCGCATGACGACCACGGCGATCATGATCAGCGCCAGCACGGAAACGATCTCGACCACCGACAGCAGACCGTAGCGCCAGCCGCGCCCGACATTGGCGAAGAACTGCGGTCCGCCGGTGAAGCCCAGCGCGAAGATGAACAACGCGAACGCGATGTTCTTCAGATCGGGAGCGAGGCGTGCGCCTGTCTGGCCCAATAGCAACGCGACGATCAACGTGCCGCACACGCCGCCCAGCTGAATGGGTCCGATGCGGAACGAGCCAATGAAATATCCGATTGCAAGGCTTGCGAACAGCGCGATCTCGGGTTGAGATCTCAGCAATTCACCGATCATGTTGGTTCGCCGATTTTTGGGTTGATTGGCAGGATGCCGAAAGATTCATTCCCCAAATACCAATGAATTCATTTTCACCCAGTATGTCGCGCCACATTACTCAACCGGCATAGCGACTGAGTGAAAACACAATTTATGGCAATTGAATGACGCGAATCGCGTCCAAGGGGAGATGCCGCATTGCAACGGCGACCGTGGCGGTGGAACGGATTTTCGATAGCTCGACAGTCACTCTTTCCTCGCGAAGTAGCCCAACGCCGTGAAAAAGACTTAGTCTGCTGATGGCCAATTATTACAGCATGAGTGAACATGCTTTCTTAAGACTGCTTTTTTAATAAATATTGTAGTTCGGCGAAGCTGTCAATATTATTTTCAACTCCTGGCCAATTCATCTTCGCAAAAAATGATCTTTAGCATTGGCACGCCATCTTCGGAGTCCGACATGCGCATGATTCTTTTCAGCAGCCGCCAGTACGACAGCGACACGTTCAGCGAAGCCAATGCGTCACACTGCTATGAGCTGCATTTCCAGGAATCACACCTCGACAGCGAGACCGCCGTCCTCGCCCAAGGCTATGAAGTGGTGTGCCCGTTCGTCAACGACAGCGTCGATGCGGCGGTACTGGAGCGGCTCCATGCCGGCGGCACGCGCATGATCGCGCTGCGCTCGGCGGGCTTCAATCACGTCGATCTGGCCGCGGCCGAACGCCTCGACATCACCGTCGCGCGGGTGCCCGCCTACTCGCCGCACGCCGTGGCCGAGCATGCGGTCGGCTTGATCCTGGCGCTGAACCGGCGTTTGCCGCGCGCCGCCGCACGCACGCGCGAAGGCGACTTTTCGCTGCATGGACTGCTCGGCTTCGATCTGCACGGCAAGACCGTGGGCGTGATCGGCACCGGCATGATCGGTCGCGTGTTCGGCCGCATCATGGCGGGCTTCGGCATGCAGGTGCTGGCGCACGATCCCGGCACGCCCGCCGACGACCTGCTCGCGCTCGGCGCCCGCTATGTGCCGCTCGACACGCTGCTCGCCGAGTCCGACGTCGTCAGCCTGCATTGTCCGCTGGTGGCGGGCACGTACCACCTGATCGACGCCGCCGCGCTCGCGAAGATGAAGCGCGGCGCGATGCTGATCAACACGGGCCGCGGCGGTCTCGTCGAAAGCAATGCATTGATCGGCGCGTTGAAGGACGGCCAGCTCGGCCACCTCGGGCTCGACGTTTATGAAGAAGAAGGCGGCCTGTTCTTCGAGGATCACTCGAACCTCCCGTTGCAGGATGACGTGCTGGCGCGCCTGCTGATGTTCCCGAACGTGATCGTCACCGCGCACCAGGCGTTCTTCACCCGCGAGGCGATGAGCGAGATCGCCCAGACCACGCTCGCGAACGTCGCGGCGTGGCAGGCCGGCACGCCGCGCAACGTGGTGCGCGCGGCGGTTTAGATTCCACTGCTGGTGTTTTGCGGTGTCGCTTGGATCGCTTTGCGCGCGCCCGCTTAAACGCCGCTACTGCTGTTCAGCGAAGTCGCGCAGACCAGCGTGCGCCCGCCCGTTAAGCGCCGATACCTTAGGCACCGCCGCTGTGGTTCAGCGAAGTCGCGCGTAGATCGCTTTGCGCGCGCCCGCTTAAACTCCGCCGCTGCCGTTCAGCGGCGTCGCGCGGACCGCCGTGCGCGCGTCGTCTGCCGCGCCGCAAAGCTCACGCAGCAACATCGCTTCGCGCTCATGCACTTCCACCGGAAACCAGCGCGCGCCCGCGTCGGCCAGATAGCGTGCGCGATGCTGGCCATTGCGGAAGGCCACCACGCCCTCGCGCTCCAGCCCGAACCAGCCGAGCAGACCCGGCCCGCGACGCGTCGAGATCGTCACGTACGGCATCTGCGGAATGCGCGGGTTCTCCGGATCGAGAAACTCGCGAATGCCGCGCACCTTGCCGGAATGCCATTCGGCGACCGGCTTCAAGACATAATCGGTGTTGTCGCGATCGGCGCACACGAGCAGCTTGCGCACGTCGACGAGCACGACCTGATGGCGCGTGCCATCCGTGACGAAGACGCGTTTCAGGCGCACATGGTCGTACCATGAATGCTCTTGCAGCGGCACGGTCCAGACCGTCTCGGCACAAGCCGGCGCGGCGGTTGACGATGAATTGGACAAGGGCAAAGGCAGGCTCGATAAGCCGGCGAAATATCGCCAGCGCGTTAGGAGAGCGCTAAAGCTACGAGCCGATTGTGAAAGAAGCATGACAGGCCACGGTATTAACTACGCTGCATGAACACACCGCGCGAAAACCCGAATGAGCAGGTAACGCGGATCGATACGGAGACAACGATGGTAACCACGCATAATTTCAATGACCACGTGCGCATCGAAGCTAATGAGGATATCGGCGTCGCCACGATCGTTCTTGAGCGGCCCGCGCGTCGCAATGCCGTCGACCGTCCTGTCGCGCAAGCGCTCAGCGCCGCGTTCGCCCGCTTCGAAGCGGAGCCGGCCTGGCGCGCGGCGGTGCTGTTCGGCGCGGGCGGCACCTTCTGCGCCGGCGCGGACCTGACCGCTCTCGCCGACGACACCCGCCGCAACGAGCTACACGCCGACGGTCGCGGCCCCGGACCGATGGGACCGACGCGCACGAGCTTCAGCAAGCCGGTCGTTGCCGCGATTGCGGGCTATGCGGTCGCGGGCGGTCTGGAATTGGCCGCAATGTGCGATCTGAGAGTGGTCGAAGACGACGCGGTGCTCGGCGTATTCTGCCGCCGCGTGGGGATTCCGTTGATCGACGGCGGCACGATCCGCCTGCCGCGTCTGATCGGGCTGTCACGCGCGCTGGACCTGATTCTGACCGGCCGCGCGGTGAGCGCGCAGGAAGCGCTCAGCTTCGGCCTCGCCAACCGCGTCGTTGCCAAAGGCACGGCACGCGCGGCAGCCGAACAGCTGGCGGCGGAGCTCGCCGCGTTGCCGCAGGCGGCGTTGCTCGCCGATCGCCGCTCCGTGCTGGAAAACAGCATGCTCGATGATTTCGCGGAAGCACTGCGTCGCGAAGGCGCGGGCGGCTATCAGGCCGTCTTCGAAGAAGGCGTGGCCGGCGCGGCGCGTTTCGCCGGAGGCGCAGGCCGCCACGGCAACATCTTCGATACCGGCGACGGCCCACGTTAGCCAAAAAGCGAGTTCGAGCCGCCGCGGTTTTCAGCGAAAAACAACAACGGCCCTGACGCTCAGCAAGGCTGTTTTGACTTAGGTAGAATCCCCTACTGCTTTACCCCCTTGTCCGGCGCACGCGTTCTCGCCCCGAAAACGCGCGCCGGCCGCGCGACGTTCCCCCGTCGCGCCGATTCACGCTCCTTCATCATGCCTCTGCCTCTGCTCGCCCTTGCCGTTGCCGCTTTTGGAATCGGTACCACCGAATTCGTGATCATGGGGCTGCTGCCCGATGTCGCGCGCGACCTGGCCGTCTCGATCCCGGCGGCCGGCATGCTGGTGTCGGCGTATGCGCTCGGTGTCACCATCGGCGCGCCGATCGTCGCGATCGCGGTTGCCAACATGCCGCGCAAGAAGGCGCTGATGAGTCTGATCGGCGTGTTCATCGTCGGCAATCTGCTGTGCGCGGTTGCGCCGGGTTACGCGGTGCTGATGGCCGCGCGCATCGTCACGGCGTTCTGCCATGGCGCGTTCTTCGGCATCGGTTCGGTGGTGGCTGCCGGCCTCGTCGCGCCGAACCGCCGTGCGCAAGCCATCGCGCTGATGTTCACGGGCCTCACGCTCGCCAACGTGCTGGGCGTGCCGCTCGGCACCGCGCTCGGCCAGGCGGTGGGCTGGCGCGCCACCTTCTGGGCGGTGACGGGCATCGGCCTCGTCGCGGCAGCCGCGCTCGCCGTGTGCCTGCCGGCGAAGATCGAGATGCAGAAGGCGAGCCTCGTCCGCGAATTCAGCGTGTTGAAGAACCCGCAAGTGCTGATGGTGCTCGGCATCAGCGTGCTCGCATCGGCGAGTCTCTTTTCCACCTTCACGTACATCACGCCGATTCTCGAAGACGTGACCGGCTTTACGCCGCATGCCGTGACCCTCGTGTTGCTGCTGTTCGGTCTCGGCCTGACGGTGGGCAGCACGCTCGGCGGCAAGCTCGCCGACTGGCGGCTGATGCCTTCGCTGGTGGCGTTTCTGCTCGCCATCGTCGTCATCCTGACCATCTTTGCCGGCACCATGCATGCCGAAATTCCGGCGATGATCACGATTTTCGCCTGGGGCGTTCTGGCTTTCGCCATCGTGCCGCCGCTGCAAATGCTGATCGTCGACCGCGCGAGCCATGCGCCGAATCTGGCTTCGACCTTGAACCAGGGCGCCTTCAACCTCGGCAATGCGACGGGCGCGTGGCTCGGCGGCATGGCGATCGGCGCGGGCGCGCCGCTCACGACGCTGCCGTGGGTCGGCGTGGCGACCTCGATCGGCGCGCTCGTGCTGACGCTGTGGTCGGTGTCGATCGACCGGCGCGCGCAACGGGTCGCCGTGGCGGGCTGATTGGCCTGATCGGCGCCCTTATCGCCGCTTATCCGTACCCTGCGCGACGACTCACGGCCACACTCGTGCCGGCGAGTTGGCGCAGCAACGGCTCACATCGCAACCTCGATCCAGACTGCGCATGACTCGCGGCCGTAGTAGCATCTCGGCCGATGAAAGTCATCCTCACTCGCGATTTCCTCGCTTTGATCCTCAGTGTCGCCGTTGTCGGACTCGGCAGCGGCGCGACACTTCCCCTCACTGCCCTCGCGCTCACACAAGCCGGCTATGGCACCGACGTGGTCGGTCTGCTGACGGCCGCGCAAGCGGGCGGCGGGCTCGTCATCGTGCCGCTCGCCGGCTGGATCGCGGCGCGCTTCGGCGGCCGCCAGGTGATCGTCGGTGCCGTGCTGGTGGTGGCGCTCGCCACCGCGCTGATGCAACTCACCGCGAACCTGTGGCTCTGGGCCGTGTTGCGCGTGCTGTGCGGCGCGGCACTGATGCTCCTCTTCACGATCGGCGAAGCCTGGGTCAACCAGTTGGCCGACGACGCCTCGCGCGGCCGCGTCGTCGCCATCTACGCCACCAACTTCACGCTGTTCCAGATGGCGGGGCCGGTGCTGGTGAGTCAAATCGCGGGCTTCGCGCACTGGCGCTTCCTGCTGTGCGGCGCGCTCTTCCTGCTGGCGCTGCCGATGCTTGCCGCGATCCGCACGACGCCCCAAGCCTCCGACGACGAGCACGCGGCGCACGGCAGCTGGCGTCGTGTCTTACCGCAGATGCCGGCGCTCGTGATCGGCACCGGCTTCTTCGCGTTGTTCGACACGATCGCGCTCTCGTTGCTGCCGCTCTTCGCGATGTCGCACGGCATCACGAGCGAGGTGGCCGTGCTGTTCGCCTCGGCTCTGCTGCTCGGCGATACGACGATGCAGTTTCCGATCGGCTGGCTCGCCGACCGGCTCGGCCGCGAGCGGGTGCATATAGGTTGCGGTGTGGTCGTCGTAGCGTTACTGCCGTTTCTGCCTTGGGCGGTCACTTCACCGTGGCTTTGCTGGCCGCTGCTCTATGTGCTCGGCGCGGCGGCAGGCGCGATCTACACGCTCTCGCTGGTGGCCTGCGGTGAACGCTTTCGCGGTGTCGCGCTGGTGTCGGCCAGCTCGCTTGTTGGCGCCTCGTGGAGCGCGGCCAGTTTCGGCGGCCCGCTGGTGGCCGGTGCGCTGATGAAGAGTGTGGGTAACGACGCGATAGTCGGCGTGCTGCTCGCTGCGGCGTTGGCGTTTCTCGGCGCGGTCTGGTGGGAGAAGCGGCATGCGCCGGTGGGGAGCGTCGGCTGATAGCCTGCCTTGAAGGTGTCACCGCGTCATGATGCGCGAATAGCAAAACGGGGAAGCCGTTCATCCTGGCTTCCCCGTTTTTCGTCATGCGGCTTGCGTGCTGCTCGCGCGGTCTTTCAGCGTCACTTCAACGCCGGCAAAATCTCCCCGGCGCACACACCGAAGCCCACTCGATAACCCTCGCCCTGGCACCAACCCGCGAGCGTCAACTCGTCGCCGTCTTCGATAAAACTGCGCGTGCCGCCTTCCTGCAACTCCAGCGGCTTCTTGCCGTTCCATGTCAGTTCGAGCAGGCTGCCGAACGAATCTTCCGTCGGCCCGCTGATCGTGCCCGAGCCCATCAGGTCGCCCACGCGCGTATTGCAGCCCGATACCGTGTGATGCGCGAGCTGCTGCGCCATCGTCCAGTACATGTGCTTGAAGTTGGTCCGCGTAATCGTGCTCGCCCGCTCTGCCTGCTTTGGGCGCAGCGTCACTTCCAGCGTGATGTCGAAAGCATGCTCGCCGTCGTGGCGCAGGTAGTCGAGCGGCTGCGGTTCCTGCGCCGGCTGTGCGACGCGAAATGGTTCGAGCGCGTCGAGCGTCACGATCCACGGCGAGATCGTGGTCGCGAATGTCTTCGCGTTGAACGGCCCCAGCGGCACATATTCCCATTGCTGGATATCGCGCGCGCTCCAGTCGTTCAGCAGCACCATGCCGAAGATATGCGCTTCGGCATCCGCGCACGCAACCGGCTCGCCCAGGGCGTTGCCAGCGCCGATCACGAAGCCCGTTTCGAGCTCGATATCCAGCTTGCGGCACGCGCCGAACACCGGACGCTCCTGATCCGGCAGCTTCAACTGTCCGTTAGGACGACGCACCGGCGTGCCGCTCACCACCACCGACGACGCGCGTCCGTTGTAGCCGATCGGCATCTCCGACCAGTTCGGCAGCAGCGCATTCTTCGGATCGCGGAACATGGAGCCGACATTCGTCGCATGCTCCTTCGACGAATAGAAATCGGTGTAGCCCGGAATCTGCACCGGCAGATGCAATTGCGCGTCGGCCTGGCGGATCAGCGCGCGGCTGCGCAGCTCGGCGTCGTCGCGCAGCGTCGCGTCATTGCGCGACAGCAGCTTGCTCAACTGAACGCGCACGCTGCGCCATGTGTCGCGTCCCAGCGCGATGAAATCGTTCAACGTGTCGCGTACGAACACGCTCTCGCCCACACCCGATGAAGGCACGCTCAGCAGACCCGCGCTTTCGAGCGCGGCCAGATCGACGATGCTGCCACCGATCGCCACGCCCACGCGGCGCGTCGCATTCAGAGCGTCGCTGAAAATGCCGAACGGCAGATTCTGAATCGAGAAATCATTGCTCGGCTCGTTGGCCGACTCGACCCAGCTTTTGCGCGACGGATCGAGCGTCGCCTGAAGATCGCTCAATGCGTTCATCGTTGCTCCGGATTGAAGTGTTTCTTGAGACCTTGCCAGCACTCGTAGTAATGCGCCTGCAATTGCGCGGTTTCGAGCGCGAAGCGGGTCGGCTTGATCAGCGTGCGCGTCTCGAACATGAAGGCCATCGTGTCGCCGACTTTCATCGGCTTCGACGTGTCGCCATGCGAGGCTTTTTCGAACGTGTCCGCGTCCGGGCCGTGACCCGTCATGCAGTTATGCAGACTCCCGCCGCCCGGCAAGAAACCCTCGGCCTTCGCGTCGTACACGCCGTGCACGAGACCCATGAACTCGCTCGCGACGTTGCGATGGAACCAGGGCGGGCGGAACGTATCTTCGGCGGCCAGCCAGCGCGGCGGGAAGATCACGAAGTCGATCGCATCGACGCCCGGCGTATCGCTTTGCGATTGCAGCACCAGAAAGATCGACGGGTCCGGATGGTCGAAGCTGATCGAGCCGATCGTGTTGAAGCGGCGCAGATCGTACTTGTACGGTGCGTAATTGCCGTGCCACGCCACCACGTCGAGCGGCGAATGGCCAATGTCCGCGCGCCACAGGTTGCCGTTCAGCTTGGCGACGAGTTCGAACTTGCCTTCACGATCCTCGTAGGCCGCATGCGGCGTGAGGAAATCGCGCGGATTGGCGAGGCCGTTCGAGCCGATCGGGCCAAGATCCGGCAAACGCAGCAACGCCCCGAAGTTCTCGCAGATATAGCCGCGCGCCGTACCATCCGGCAGGCTCACCGCGAAGCGCACGCCGCGCGGTATCACCACGATCTCGAACGGCTCGACGTCGAGCCGGCCCATTTCGGTGGCGATATGGAGGCGCCCTTGCTGCGGCACGATCAGCAATTCGCCGTCGGCGCTGTAGAAGAAGCGGTCCTGCATCGAGCGGTTCGCCGCGTACAGATGAATCGCGCAACCGCTCATCGATTCCGCCGCGCCGTTGCCGGCCATCGTCACCCAGCCGTCGACGAAGTCGGTCGGTTCGGCGGGCATCGGCAGCGGGTCCCAACGCAACTGGTTCGGCGGTGTCGGTGGCACCTCGGCGAAGTTGGCGACGAGTCGCTCCGCAGGCAACTGCGTGAACGGCCTGTGCACAGCCGCCGGACGAATCCGGTACAGCCACGAGCGGCGATTGTGACCGCGCGGCGCAGTGAACGCCGTGCCCGACACCTGTTCGGCGTACAGACCATAGGGCGCGCGTTGCGGCGAGTTGCGGCCTTCGGGCAACGCGCCCGGCAGAGCTTCCGTCGCGAATTCGTTCGCGAAGCCCGACTGATAGCCCGGCTCGATTTCAAGCCGCGAACTGGCGGTGTTAGGCGTACGTGTTTGGGTATCCATGCAAGGTTCTCCGTTGATACTCGATCTCGTCATCTCACGCGGTCTGCGCCTCGGACGGGCGGCCGCGTTGGCGCGTCGCCGCGGCCAGCGCGATCACCAGCAGCGCGGAGCACAGCACCGGCACGGCCGCCGCATGAAACAGCGACGCGTTCGACCAATTGAGCGCAATCAGTTGACCGCCGATTAGCGGCCCGATCACCGACCCGATCCGGCCAATGCCGAGGCTCCAGCCGATCCCTGTCGAGCGCAGCGTGGTCGGATAAAAATGGCCCGCCAGCGCGTTGACCGCCGGCTGTCCGCCGACCACGCAGAAGCCGCCCGCGAACACAACGATCAACAACCACGGCAACGCATGCGCTACCGTGCCGATCGTGCCGACCGCCAGCGCCGCGCCCACGAAACAGACGAACAGCACGTGCACAAAACCGAAGCGTTCGATAAACCAGCCGAGCAGCAAGGTGCCGACCACGCCGCCCGTTTGCAGCACCGTGCCGACGATCACCGCCGTGCTCGGCGAATAGCCGGCGTCGCGCATCACGGTGGGCAGCCAGTTCGACAGGAAATACAGATCGATCAGGTTCATGAAGCTGATCGCCCACAGAATCAAGGTCACCGGGCGACGGCCGGCGCGGAACAGTTCAGCGACCGGCGCGCCGTCGTTGCCCTTCTCACGCACGACGAGACGCGTGTTCGCATCGATCGTCAGCGCAGGGTTGAACTTCGCGAGCCAGCGCAAGGCGCGCTCGCTGCGGCCCTTGAGCACCAGGAATTGCAGCGACTCCGGCAGCGCGGCAAGCATGGCCAGCGCGAGCAGCAACGGCACTGCGCCGCCAACCCAGAAGACCGCGCGCCAACCGTAGGCCGGAATCAGCGCGGCGCTGATGAAGCCGCCGAGCGCCGCACCCAGCGTGAAGCCGCACGACACCAGCATCATGCGCTTGACGCGATGCGCGGGTGTCGAGAATTCGCCGACCAGTGCCATCGCGTTCGGCATGATGCAGCCGAGTCCGAGCCCGGTGATGAAGCGCAGTGCGATCAAGGCAGGGATCGTCGTGACAAAAGGCGTGGCCAGCATCGACAGCGCGAAGAAAAACGTCGAGCCGATCAGCACCGGACGGCGGCCGACGCGGTCAGCCAGCACCGACAGCCCGAGCGCGCCGAGCAGCATGCCGAACAGACTGGCGCTGAACACCGGACCGAGCGCCGCTTTCGACACATGCCATTCGCCGATCACGCTCGGCGCGACGTAGCCCATGGCCTGCGCGTCGAAACCGTCGATCACGAGGCACAGCCCGCATAGAACGAGCAGCATCAGCTGGAATGCCGGGTGATGCGTTTCGCCGAGCACGCGCTCGACTTCGATGACGTTCGCGGCGGCCGCCGCCGGTTTAGCGCTCATTGGGTCGTCTCCCCTCTTGCTGATTGGGTGGTTGGGCGGCGGTGCGGCCGAACCGGCCCAGAAGCGCGCGTGTCCGGTACATGCAGGCCACGCGGCACAAATATTCCCGCCATCGCAGGTGCGCTACGATTTACGTATGGTAAAACTAATTACGGATAGTGAAATTAACGTATACCCTGAAAAACCGCTGCGCAAACGCGCCGTGGCCCGTGGATACGAGCGTTCGGCGGATAACGTTATGAGCAATTTGTTCATGTGAGCGCGGTGCGGACTGCTACCATCAATGGATGCGGCAACCGGATTGCGTTGCCGCGCGCCTCTCCATCGCCATCCATACGTCTACATGATTCCGCCGACCATCCCCGCTCTCATTGCCCGCGCCGCCGATCATCCGTTTCTCGGCGCGCATCTGGCGATGGGGCAAGGCCTGCATCACGACGTCGCGCTGGCGCGGTTCGAAGAGCTGGAACTCGCCAGCGCCTACGAGCCGATCTTCGATATCAGCGTGCATGCGTTGGCGCAGTCGCTTTCGTCCGGGGCCGAGGGGGTTGACCGGTTCGGCGACGAACTCGGCTTTCAGGCTGTCACGCACCTGCTCGACGCTGCGCCGTCCGACGTGTTCGATCCGTTCGACCGGATCGCCGACGATCGGGATCTCGTCGAACTCGACCGCATGTCACGCGCGCTGCACGCCATCAATTTCTTCGGCGCGCAGCGGCATGGGCTGCTCTTTCTTCGAGTACACGAGCGGCTGCTCAAGAGTGTGAAGTACGACCACGGGCGGCATTTTTCGACCGTGCTGGTGTCGTTCGGATTGAACCCGTCGCGGGTGGTGATCGAGTTGCCGGCTGCGGCGGTCGCGCACAAGACTTTTCTCGGCTATCTGACCAAGAGCTATCAGCACTATGGCTTCAAGGTGGCGGGCAATCTGTCCAACGCGGGACAGATTCTGTCGGTGTCGGAGACCGCGCGGCTCGACTTCCTCAAGATGGATGCGGGCACCGCTTTGCGCGATGCGACGGTTAAACCGCTAGTGGGTTATGCCGGCCGCTTGCGGATTCCGCTGATCTTCAATCGTGTGGTGGATGAAGCGCAGTTCGATGCTTTGCAGCAATACGACGTGCGCTTCGTGCAAGGGCCGTTGTTCAATGCGCATTATCACGACCGGGCGGTTTGAGTTGGTTGGGCGGTTGGGCGGTTGAGCCGTTGAGCCGTTGAGCCGTTGAGCCGTTGAGCCGTTGAGCCGTTGAGCGGTTGATCTCGTCGAGCCCCGTCGAGCAGACGTGAGCCAAGTCACGTAGCCGCACCCGCGCCGCTTCAGCCCGTATCGCCCAAACGCCGCGCGAGCGCCTTCAGCCGCGGCGCGACATTGTCACGAAACACCTCCTCTCCCATCGACGAAGCCGGCCCGCTGCAACTCAGCACCAGCCAGCGGCCTTCGCGCGGCTCGCGAAACGGCACCGCAACCGCATTGACATCGTCGTGCCACGCGCGGAACGAATAGCAGCAGCGTTGCGCGGCGAAGGCAGCGATTTCTTTCTCCGCATCGGCGACCAGTTCGTCGCCTTCCTTGCCCGCCGCCTTCCGCAGTTCGGCCAGCAATGCGGCGCGCACGTCGAGCGGTTGCACGGCGAGATAGGCGCGCCCCATCGAACTCGTCAACATCGATAGTTTCGAGCCGGAAGCGAGTCCGAGCGTCAACGCGGTTTCACTGCGAATCGTCTCCAGATAAATCATGTCGAGCCCATCGCGGCAACCGAGCGAAACCGCCGCGCCCACCTCGCGCGCGAACGTGCGCATGTGCGGGCGAGCGAGTTCGAGCGTGTCCGTGCCCGAAAGCAGCGCGAAACCGAGCGACAGCACACCGGCGTCGAGCGCATATTTGCCCAAGGTTTCGTCGAGTCGCAGATAGCCGAGCACGGTCAGCGTGTAGGCGAGCCGGTTGACGGTCGCCTTCGGCAAGCCGGTGCGTTCGACGAAATCGCGGTTGCCGAGCATTGTTTCTCCCGGCTTGAACGCGCGCAGCAAATCCAGCCCGCGTGCGAGGGCGACGACGAATTTGCGCTCGTCGAGCGGTTCGGAGGGAGTGGATGCAGGCGTCATGGGGTGATACACTCGGACGTGGTTTGCAAAACATTGTTTCGCATAGCGGAACTTAAGTCAAGCTTCACGCACGTTTAGTCAAGCAAGGAATCAGGAGATAAGCCATGGCCGAGGCCGCGCAGTTTCACTGGGAAGACCCGTTGCTGCTGGATCAGCAGCTGACCGAAGACGAACGCATGGTGCGCGACGCCGCTGCGGCTTATGCGCAGGACAAGCTGCAGCCGCGCGTGCTCGAAGCGTTCCGGCACGAGAAGACCGACATCGAGATCTTTCGCGAGATGGGCGAACTCGGCCTGCTCGGCCCGACGATTCCCGAACAATACGGCGGCCCCGGCCTGAACTACGTCGCGTATGGCTTGATTGCGCGCGAGGTGGAGCGCGTCGATTCCGGCTACCGGTCAATGATGTCGGTGCAATCGTCGCTGGTCATGGTGCCGATCCACGCGTTCGGCTCGGAAGCGCAGAAGCAGAAATACCTGCCGAAGCTCGCCACCGGTGAATGGATCGGCTGCTTCGGACTGACCGAACCGAATCACGGTTCCGATCCGGGCAGCATGGTCACGCGGGCCAAGAAAGTTGACGGCGGCTATTCGCTGTCGGGCTCGAAGATGTGGATCACCAATTCGCCCATCGCCGACGTGTTCGTGGTGTGGGCGAAGCTCGAAGAAGACGGCAAGGACGCGATTCGCGGCTTCATTCTCGAGAAGGGCTGGAAGGGCCTGTCGGCGCCGACTATTCACAGCAAGGTGGGCCTGCGTGCGTCGATTACCGGCGAAATCGTGCTCGACGAAGTGTTCGTGCCGGAAGAGAACCGTTTCCCGGAAGTCAGCGGTTTGCGCGGTCCGTTCACCTGTCTGAACTCGGCGCGCTATGGCATTGCCTGGGGCGCGCTCGGCGCGGCCGAAGCATGCTGGCATACCGCGCGTCAGTACGTGCTGGATCGCAAACAGTTCGGCCGGCCGCTCGCCGCGAACCAGTTGATCCAGAAGAAGCTCGCCGACATGCAGACCGAAATCACGCTCGGACTGCAAGGCGTGCTGCGTCTTGGCCGCATGAAGGACGAAGGCACCGCGGCCGTCGAGATCACCTCGATCATGAAGCGCAATTCATGCGGCAAGGCGCTGGACATTGCGCGGCTCGCACGTGACATGCTCGGCGGCAACGGCATCTCGGACGAGTTCGGCGTGGCGCGGCATCTGGTGAATCTGGAAGTCGTGAACACTTATGAAGGCACGCACGACATTCACGCGCTGATTCTTGGCCGCGCGCAAACGGGCATTCAGGCTTTCTTCTGAAACCTGCGGTGCGCTGATGCCGCCGGCCGTTGGGGGCGTTTGCGCAACACGATAAAAAAGCCAGTTCATATGAACTGGCTTTTTTTGTTCGACGCAGCACGCCGCAGTGCATGGCGCGCTTTGTCACTCACCGCCGCTTACTTGTTCGGCTGCGGCGTCATGCGCAGATACGGGCGCAGCGCCTTGTAGCCGTTCGGGAATTTCTGCTTGATGACTTCCTCGTCCTTCAGCGACGGGACGATCACCACGTCATCACCCTGCTTCCAGTTACCCGGTGTCGCGACCGAGTGATTGTCGGTGAGTTGCAGCGAATCGATCACACGCAGCACTTCGTCGAAGTTGCGGCCCGTGCTGGCCGGATAGGTGATGATGAGCCGCACCTTCTTCTTCGGGTCGATCACGAACAGCGAGCGGACGGTCAGCGTTTCGTTCGCATTCGGATGGATCATGTCGTACAGCTCGGAAACCTTCCGGTCGCCATCAGCGAGAATCGGGAAGCCGACATTGGCGGCTTGAGTCTCGTTAATGTCTTTAATCCACTCCTTGTGAGACTCGGCGCTGTCGACCGACAACGCGATGGTCTTCACATTGCGCTTCTCGAATTCATCAGCCAGCTTCGCCGTCAAGCCCAGTTCGGTCGTGCAGACCGGCGTGAAGTCAGCCGGATGCGAAAACAGCACGCCCCAGCTATCGCCCAGCCATTCATGGAATTTGATCGGGCCGACACTCGACTGCTGTTCGAAATCCGGCGCGATATCGCCAAGACGTAGACTCATCATGCATCTCCTAGAGGTTTGGACATTGCCGCGACAGCATTCACCGACGGCGCCCCGCAAAGATAAAGCATACGGGAGCGACGGTGTGTGACGAACGAACATCGCGTCACTACTTTATGCGTTTTTGTAATTTTCACTGATTTAGTGGAAACTTTGCGGGACAGATCAACTCCATTCTAGGCAAACTTTGCCGCATATTGTGCTGGCGGCGGGGGTTTTGTCGTTATGCTTCAACCGGGAACGGTTCGTGCGAAGTTGTGAACCAACCGAGCCCTGCGCTCGCCAGCGGCCGTTTCTTTGGTTACGATTCACGCGTGGCGTGAGACGAAGGGGAGCTGTCAATGTCGGAAGTCAACAAGGAGAGATTGATGTCGGATATCAAAACCGTCCTCGCGGACGCTGAAGATCTGCTGAAACAAGCCGCGAGCGCCACCGGCGAGCGCGCTTCGGAACTTCGTGAAACGGCGCTGACGCGCCTGAAGCAGGCCAGGGAAAAAGCGGCTGACGTTCAGGTCGTAGTGGTCGAAAAAGGTAAGAAAGCGGCCCGCGCCACCGACGACTACGTGCACGAGCACCCGTGGGCATCCATCGGCATCGCCGCGGGCGCCGGCGTGCTGCTTGGGCTGTTGATCAACCGCAAGTAACACTGGCGACGGCGTCGGACCTAACCGTCCGGCGCATCAGCGAATCGAGTTGACCGGCGCAAGCCTGGCCGGTCCGCTTCTTCTGGCGCGCGTGCGCGCCGGTTAGGCCTTCACGCGCAACGCCCACAGCCATGACGATCGACACACAATCGCAGCGCGGAGAACATAGTCCTTTGCGCCGCATAATCGGTTCCGTGTTTGCCATTTTGCAAACGCGGCTGGAACTGGTCGGCATCGAACTCGCCGAAGAAAAGGACCGTCTGCTCGGCGTGCTGTTTCTCGGCCTCGCCGCCATGATGCTCGCCACAATGGCACTGATCGCGCTCACGGCGCTGATCGCCATCGCATTCTGGGACACCTACCGCTGGCAAGCGCTCGCCGGCATCACCGCGGTCTATGCGATTGCGGGATTAGCCTGTGCGCTGAAAGCGCGCAGCGGATTGCGCAATGCCCCGATGGTGTTCGAGGCGACCATTGCCGAGTTCGAAAAAGACCGCGACGTATTCCGCAAACCGTGACCCGGAAGACGCAACGGCGTGCCCTGCGTCTTCTTAAGAATTTCGCGCGATTTGCAGCGCCGTTCTACCGCCCCACCTTCACTGCCGCCGACACGCCATGAGCCAGATCCATTCCGATACCGCCTTCCGTAACAAGCGCCACCAGGCCAAAGATCTGAGCGCACCTCATTTGCGCGCGCTGCGCAAGGAACTGCTGCTCGTGCGCGCGGATGTCGAGCGCATGGAACTCGCTCAGGCGACTATCGAATTGCGGCAGGCAGTGACGCACTTCAGTTGGCTCAAGTTCATCCTGCCGGGCTTCGGTGGCATGCGTGTGGGCCAAGGCTCGAAGGCGAGCTTTCTTAACGCGGGAAGCATTGGCGCCCTCCTCAAACAGTATCCGCTCATCAGTTCGATCGCTTCGATCCTCCTCGCCAAGCCACTGCGCGCAACGGTCGCAGCGGGCGCCAAGCCTGTGCTCAAATGGGGCAGCCTCGCCCTTGCCGGATGGGAAGCCTATCGGATCTGGCAACAGATGAAGCAGGATTCCGCTGCGTCGTCTGGCGACAGGGCCGACTCGACCAATAGCGGTTATTGACGCGTGACGTTGATTGCCGTCTTGCCGTCTTGCCGTCTTGCCGGTTTGCAGGTTTGCCGGTTCGCCGTCTTGCCGGTTCGCTAGCTTGTATTCCAGCAATCGGCGCTAGCGGTTGTCGAACCGTTTGTTCCGCTGTTTGAACCGCCGGTTGTGCCACTCTTGTTGCTACGTAATCCTGTCGCATCGAGCGTGAAAATACCGCAGGTGTCGTCGTGCATCGGACCTGATTCGCTCGGCGCCGCCTCTATCGCGTAGCCACCGTTCGCATCGTCGGCGGGCAGAACATGCAGGCGATAAACGGGTGTGCCGAATTGCGGCGCCTGATCGAGACCTGGGGGCAATGCCGACAAGTTGTCGCTCGACGCTCCCTCGACGAATTGGGCCGCGCGATACAGCGCGGCCGCCGCATCGATTCGATGAGTTCGCGCGACATGGCTGCGGTACGAAGGCACGGCAAACACGGCCAGCGCGGCGACAATCGCCAGCGTGATCATCAATTCGAGCAGCGTGAAGGCGGATGTATGCGGCTTCATGACACCTCCAATCAGAAAGGCCGCGCGGCGACGCGGCGCCAATGACGTTCAATCTTCTCTCCATCGATTACCAGCTCCACCTGCAACCACACCTGCGACGCATTCGTCCGGCCGAAGCCGCGCGAAGTCAATAAGTACGCTCGAGCATCAGTGCGAGTTGCCAGACGCCAGGCCTCGACCAGACATTGCGGCGCTCGTAGCGATCCGGGCCATTGCGCTACGGGCGTAACGGCGCCGGCTTCGAACGCGGCTTCGAGTTTCCATTGAACCGGTTCGCCGGATACGGTCGGCAGCGGCGCCGCGCTTTGGGTGGTTGCCCTCGCGATCACACTGCGGGTACACAAAGTCAACGCCGAATCCGCAGCATGGAAAGCCTGCAGGTATTCGCGAACATTGGTGGCGCCACGCGCTGCCGCAATCGATGTCTCGAACCAGGCCGCGGAAGTGGCCAACATCATCGCTGAAATCAGCAGGACGATCGGTAAGACTGCACCGAGTTGCCGAATGCGTGAACGGTTTTCGCGGGGCACTCGACTGAAGCACGAAAAGTCTTCCACTTGATCGTGACGCCTAACGCATCGCCTGACTGCCAGGTGCTGTTGCTGTTCGATTCGCCGTTTCGTCACGCCCCATCCTCCGCGTGATTGCGTATCGCAACGCGCCGCGAGAACGCCTGGCGCGGACGCGAATCGCTAGCCAGAGCGCCGACGCCGTCACAATCGACATAGCGCGAACGCTGTCCTCGTGGCGCACCACGCACGAGCACGCAGAGATCGACGGCGACGACCTTCGCCCATTGATCGGCCGTCACGGCTGACGCGTCGCTTGCAGCCAGCGCACCGGCCAACCAGTACTTGACGCGCACGCGCTCGACACCTTCGACCAGCGGCTGCGCGGACCCCGTCTTGCCGTTGCCCTCGCAATAAAGCTCCGGCTCCCCGGTCGAAGCACTGACTCTGGCGAAGTACCGGTTGACGACCAGCACACCCTTGTCGCCGAGCGCTGCGCTGGCGCCGGTCACGGCCTGCCCGAGGCAGTCGGTTGTTTGCCCGCTGGAGGACGGCCATGTGGACACGTTGTCACCGACATAGCTGACCGCGACGCCGTCTGAATGACTAGGCAAGGTCTCGCAGGCAAGGCTATCGTCAGCGCCGGTCGGACGGCCACCCGAGCATCCGAACAACGGTGCGGGAGTGTTGTACCGTGCGACGTCCGCGGGTACGAAGCCGGCCATTTGCAATTGCTGGCCGATCAGCGTCAGTGCAATGAGGCCGGATTCGCGGATCCGCATCGCATCGCTCGCGTGTTCGAATGCACTGCGCTGGGCCGTATATAGCGAGACAGCACCCGCGGTCACCAGCAGCCCCAGCGCCATGGCAATCGCGAATTCGATCAGCGTGTGGCCGCGAGCGGGATTCGATCGCCGCATCATTGTGCAAACGCCAGCGCTACGCATGACGACCCCACGGGAAGATCCGCTCCGCCGCAGGGCACGGGCTTGTCGATCACATCGTCGGAATGCGGCATGTCGCGCAGCGCTGCCCACGTAACACGCGCAAAGGACACACCGCCGTTGTCACGCACCGAGGCTTCGCCATGCGGCAAAACTACCGCTGCCCGCGCGCTCCATTGCCTGATTGCCGCGTCGCCCGCGGAAGACGCGTACGTCGCCTCCACAACGGAGTCGGCTATCCAGGCGGCGTGTTCGCGCATCGACATCGCGCGGGCTTCACGCACGGTCCACAATTGCCCGGCGATCAAGCCCAGCGCTGTGACCGCCATTAACGCGACAGCCAGCATGACCTCGATCAATGAGCTGCCACCACACGCCGACCCGCAACAGCGCGAGTAACGGTTCTGCGGGTATCGGTTCATGACGCCGCTCCGCAAGCGCCTTCGGCGATCCGCGCGCGACCACCCGCTGCAATACGAATGCAGCGCCGCCACGTGGCCCCTTGCGTGGCCTTGGACGGCGCACGCGGCGCAATATCAAAACTGCGGAAGGTGCCGATCAATTGCCCCGCTGGCGGCGTGAACGTGAGATTCGTCTGCGTGCCGGTAATGCTCACGGCTGCAAAGAGAGGCTGCGCGCGCAATAGCGATGACGATCCGCCTCGTTCAGCGAGAACAGCCCAGCCGCAGGACCAGTCAGCCACACCATTGCCGCACGGCTGCCCCGCCGCAAGACAATGCCGGGCCGCATCGGTCCGGAAGACGGTGACTCGCGCGCCCTGGCGCAACGCTTCACTACGCGCATAGGCAAGCGTCGAGGCAAGCGCCTTCGCGCGGGCGTCGACCTGATCGCGCACGTACCACGCGACGAACGAGGGCGTACCCAGTACGGCGATCACGGCAAGCAGCGCGACCACGGCCAGCGTTTCGACAAGCGTGAAGCCGCGGCGTCGCGGCGGACAGACTGCATTCCATTTCATCTGCATCCCTGATCGATTCGAAGAATGCAGCCAATCTAGCGATTTGCAAATCGCTCAACAATCGGCCGAATGGCCAGGTGGCACTCAGACGCTATCCCGCGCAAAAATGCACGCGACGAACCATAACGGCAACGGGAGATGCGGATGCGCGAAACGACGCAGGGAAAAACGGCTACTCAGACGCAACGCGAGATGCGACTGCGTTCAGCGTTTGCGGGGGGGCTTGGGAGGAGAAGAGGCGCGGCGAAATTCTTCGATCACGTCTTCGAATTCGGAGACGTCTTCGAAGCGCCGGTAGACAGACGCAAAACGAACGTAGGCAATGGTGTCGAGCGCACGCAACTCGTTCATCACGAGCTCGCCGAGGCGCTCACTGCGCACCTCGCGCTCGCCGCTGCCGAGCAACTGATACTCGATGCGCGCAACCGCCGCGTCGATCGCGTCTGCGGCCACCGGGCGCTTGCGCAGCGCCAGTTGCATGCTCGCGACGATCTTGCGGCGGTCGAATTCCGTGCGGCTGCCATCCTTCTTGACGACCGACGGCAACGCCAGCTCGACCCGCTCATACGTCGTAAAACGTTTGTCGCAGGCCGGGCAGCGGCGGCGCCGGCGAATCGTTGCGCCGTCTTCGGATACGCGCGAGTCGACAACCTGCGTATCGGCGTGACGGCAGAAGGGGCAGTGCATGGCGGCTTAGCGGTAAACCGGGAAACGCTGGGTCAGCTCGGCGACTTGCGCGCGCACGCGTTCGATCGTGGCGGCGTCTTCCGGGTTGTCCAGCACGTCGGCGATCAGGTTACCTACCTGCTCGGCTTCCTTGACGCCGAAACCGCGCGTGGTCATGGCCGGCGAGCCGAGTCGCACGCCGCTCGTCACGAACGGCTTTTCCGGATCGTTCGGAATCGCGTTCTTGTTGACCGTGATGTGAGCAGCACCCAGCGCGGCTTCCGCAGCCTTGCCGGTAATCTTCTTTGCGCGCAGGTCGACGAGCATCACGTGGCTTTCGGTGCGGCCCGACACGATGCGCAGACCGCGCTTGACCAGCGTTTCCGCCAGCACGCGCGCGTTTTCGACGACTTGCTGCTGGTACGCCTTGAACTCGGGCGACAGCGCTTCCTTGAACGCGACGGCCTTGCCGGCGATCACGTGCATCAGCGGTCCACCTTGAATGCCCGGGAAGATGGCCGAATTGATCTGCTTTTCGAACTCGGCTTTCATCAGGATCACGCCGCCGCGCGGGCCGCGCAGGCTCTTGTGCGTGGTAGTGGTAACGAAATCGGCGTGCGGCACCGGATTCGGATAGACGCCCGCCGCGATCAGGCCGGCGTAATGCGCCATGTCGACCATGAAGTACGCGCCGACCGACTTGGCGATCTTCGACAGGCGTTCGAAATCGATACGCAGCGCAAACGCGGAGGCGCCCGCCACGATCAGCTTCGGCTTGTGTTCCTGAGCGAGCTTTTCTGCGGCATCGTAGTCGATGTCTTCGGCTTCGTTCAGGCCGTAGCTCACCACGTTGAACCACTTGCCCGACATGTTGACCGGCGAACCGTGCGTGAGGTGGCCACCGTGCGCGAGGCTCATGCCCATGATCGTGTCGCCCGGCTTGAGCATGGCGAAGAACACGCCCTGGTTCGCCTGCGAGCCGGAGTTCGGCTGCACGTTGGCGGCTTCGGCGCCGAACAGTTGCTTCACGCGGTCGATCGCCAACTGCTCGGCGATATCGACGTACTCGCAGCCGCCGTAGTAGCGCTTGCCCGGATACCCTTCTGCGTACTTGTTCGTGAGTTGCGAGCCTTGCGCAGCCATGACGGCCGGGCTCGTGTAGTTTTCCGACGCGATCAGTTCGATGTGCTCTTCCTGACGGCGGTTTTCCTGCTCGATGACCTTCCAGAGTTCAGGATCGACGTTGGCGATGGTGCTTTGGGCTCTGTCAAACATACGGATTCCGTTGAATGTGTTCAGGTTGACCGGATCGTGCGCCGAATCTTGCGTAGAGGGTACGCAGCGCTGCTGGCGGCTGGGCCAGCCCTGACGTGGCGGATGGAGAGTCGCCGCACACGCGAGGCAGGACAGCCACCGCCAGCGCAGATCAATGCGCGCGGATCACGGCTGCCCAGGCGAACGGCAAAACGGCACCCTGCGCTTCACGGTGGGTTGCTCCACCTTGAATCCGATTGCTTGAACCGGTTCTATCGCCAGTCACGCAGGGATGAGCGCGTTAGTTTATTGGAAGAGGATCGAATAGGCAACCGGCTTCCGGCCGCTGCCGCACGTGCCGGCTGGACGGCCCTCAGCGCCGCCTTGTGCAGCGCGCAAACGTCTGACGGAACAGCGCCGGCGGGCCGCGGCGCGTCCCTCCCAAAGCCTCTCGTACGGCTGGTTTACCCTTGCCGCAGCGCGGCAATGGAAGTAGGCTTGGGGCCTTTCTCTCCTACCTGCCAGGGAACCACAGCAATGATCGTGTTCGTCACCGGAGCGTCCGCGGGATTCGGCGCCGCTATCGCTCGCGCCTTCGTCAAGGGTGGCCATCGTGTGGTCGCCACAGCTCGCCGCAAGGACCGTCTGCAGGCACTCGCCGATGAACTCGGCGACGCGCTTCTGCCGTATGAACTCGACGTACGCGACCGCGCGGCCGTCGAGGCCGTTCCTGCCTCGCTGCCGGCGGACTTCGCCGCAATCGACGTGCTGGTCAATAACGCCGGCCTCGCACTCGGCATCGAACCGGCGCAGAAAGCGAGTCTCGACGAGTGGAACACCATGATCGAGACCAACTGCACAGGTCTCGTGCAGGTCACGCACGCGTTACTGCCGGGCATGGTGGAGCGCAACCGCGGCCACATTTTCAATCTGGGCTCGGCAGCCGGCAGCTGGCCGTACGCGGGCGGCAACGTCTACGGGGCCACCAAAGCGTTCGTGCATCAGTTCAGCCTGAATCTGCGCGCCGATGTGGCCGGCACTGCGCTGCGGGTGACGAACGTCGAACCTGGCCTGTGCGGCGGCACCGAGTTCTCGAACGTCCGGTTTCGCGGCGACGACAACAAAGCCGCCAAAATGTACGAAAACGTGCAACCGCTCACACCCGAAGACATCGCGGACTCGATCTACTGGATCGCCACGCGCCCGGCGCACGTCAATATCAACACGATCGAGCTGATGCCGGTGGCGCAATCGTTCTCCGCGTTGTCCGTTCATCGCGGCTAACGCCCGCCAGACGGGGCGCACATCTTGAAACAGACCTTGGGGTGTGCGTTCCGGTAAAATGCGCCGCATGAATATGTCGACCAGCCAGCCCGGCACGGAAATCGGCTATACGTGGCCCATCCGCGTGTATTACGAAGATACCGACGCCGGCGGCATCGTGTTTTACGCGAACTACCTGAAATTTTTCGAACGGGCGCGCACCGAATGGCTGCGCGCGTGCGGCGTCGACCAGAATCGGCTCGCGGATGAGTCGGGGGCAATTTTCATCGTCCGCAGCACCGCGGTCGATTACCGGGCGCCGGCCCGGCTCGACGATGTCGTCAACGTAGTCAGCCGGATCGAGCGTCTCGGCCGCGCTTCGGTCGATTTCGCGCAGGAAGCGTGGCGCGACGGCACGCTGCTTGCTACCGGTTCCATCCGGGTCGGCTGCGTGGACCGCATCGCGCTGCGGCCGGCCGCGATTCCTCCGCCGGTTCTTGCCGCCTTGCGGCGCGGTCCGGCCGTGAGCGACAGCGGCGTGTCAACGGACAATGACTGAACCCCGTTGTTACGGGGCCAGTGAACTCGTAACGATCAAGCAACACAAAGCATGGTTCGGCTTGCAATATCGCCGATGCTTCCGTTTTGCTCACGGCAAGCTTCGAGCGGCCTTGCAGCCGGACGCCCCCTTCCGGGACGTTAAAACGAACCTTTATGAACACTACACAAGATCTGTCGATCGTTTCCCTCGTACTCAATGCGAGCCTGCTGGCGCAGGCCGTCATGGCCCTGTTGCTGCTGTTGTCGCTGTTGTCGTGGACCTTCATCTTCCGCAAGTGGTTTGCGATCCGTCGGGCGCGCGCGCAGACTGAACGTTTCGAACGCGATTTCTGGTCGGGTGGCGACCTGCAGGCGCTTTATCAAAGTGCCGCGAACAACCGCCACACGATCGGCGCCCTGGAGCGGATTTTCGAGTCCGGCATGCGCGAATTCCTGAAGGGCAAGGAAAAGCGTCTGAACGATCCGGGCGCGATTCTCGACGGCGCGCGGCGTGCCATGCGTGCCGCGTTCCAGCGTGAAATGGACGTGCTCGAAGCCAATCTCGCGTTTCTCGCGTCGGTCGGCTCGGTCAGCCCGTATATCGGTCTGTTCGGCACGGTGTGGGGGATCATGAACGCGTTCCGCGGCCTCGCCAACGTGCAGCAGGCCACCCTGGCGAATGTCGCGCCGGGCATCGCCGAAGCGCTGACGGCTACCGCAATTGGCCTGTTCGCTGCGATTCCGGCCGTGGTTGCCTACAATCGCTACGCGCACGACATCGACCGTCTGGCGATCCGCTTCGAGACCTTTATCGAAGAATTCTCGAACATCCTGCAGCGTCAGGCACAGTAAGGAGTCCACGATGGCAGGCTCTCGCTCCTCCAGCATGCGCGGCAGCCGCTCGCGCCGCGCGATGGCCGACATCAACGTCGTGCCGTATATCGACGTAATGCTCGTGCTGCTCGTGATCTTCATGGTGACCGCGCCGCTCGTCGCGCCGTCGATCGTCAATCTGCCGACAGTCGGTGGCGCGGCGCCGCAGCAGCAAACGCCGCCCGTCATCGTGAACATTCGCGCGGACGGCAACATGAGCGTCAAATACAAGGACGATTCGGGTGCGCAGCAGCAGGAAGACATGACCAAGGCCGATCTGAACGGCTTTATCGCCGAGCGCGCGCAATCGCACCCGGATCAGCCGGTCGTCATCGCCGCCGACAAGACCGTGAAGTACGAAGTCGTGATGAACGTGATGTCCGAGCTCAAGGCTCGCGGCGTCAAGCGCGTTGGATTGCTCGTCAAATCGCAATGATCCGCAAGAACTCCGAATACCCGCTCCAGCCACCGCGTGAACGCGGCACCGGGCGAGCCTTTGCGTTCGCGCTGGTGATGCACGCGCTGCTCGGATTCTTCCTGTATCACGGCATTCAGTGGCAAAACAGTACGCCTGAGGGCGCTGAAGCGGAACTGTGGACCGAAGTGCCCGACGCGGTGATCCCGCGTCCCGTCCCGCCACCGCCCGCGCCCGTGCCGGTCGCCCCTGCCCCGCCGGTGCGCGACGAGCAGGCCGACATCGCGCTGCAGGAAAAGAAGCGCCAGCAACAGGAGGCGGCTCGCCAGGCTCAGTTGGCCGAGCAGCAACGTCAGCAGAAGCTGCAGGCCCAGCAGGAAGCTGAAGCGAAGCGACAGCAGCAACTGGCGGCCGAACAGGCAGCGCAACTCGCGGCACAAAAGGCTGCCGCAGCGAAACAGAAACAACAGCAGCAACAGCAGCAACAGCAGGAGGCCAACAAGCTGAAGCAACAGCAATTGGCCGAGCAGCAAAAGCAACAGCAGTTGAAGGAACAGCAGCAGGAACAGCAAAAGCAAGCCGAGGCTGAAGCGCAGAAGAAGGCCGACGCGCAGAAAGCCGCGAAGGCCAAAGCGCAAGCCGACGCCGCGGCGCAAGCGAAGAAACTGGATGCGGAACGTCGCGCACGCCTCGCGCAGATGCAAGGCCTCGCGACCGGCGGCACCGGCTCGACCACCAGCGATGGCCTCGGAAAGAACGGCACGGGCAGCGGCTCGGGTGGCACGGCGACCTCGCCGGGCTACTCGGACAAGGTGCGTCGTGCAGTGCGCCCGAACATCACGTGGGGCGGTGAGACCAGCGGCCTGGAGACGGTCGTCTCCGTGCGCTGCTCGCCGACGGGCACCTTGCTTGGCGCAACGATTTCACGCAGCAGCGGCAACGCAGCGTGGGACGACGCGGCGCTGCGGGCCGTCCAGCGTACTGATCCGATGCCTCAGGACATCAATGGCAAGACACCGACCAGCTTCCTGATTACGTTGCGCCCGGCCGGTTGATTGCAGCAGTTCGACAGTCAGTCGACAGCAAACGCAGCGCCCCGCCCATCGGGGCGCGCTCGGGAACGAATTAGTTGTTTTCGGGTCTGTCTGCTGTCTTGAAGCGTTAGTAAAACCGTTTTTGGGGAATCCATACAGCATGAGTTTGATGACCAAGCTAGGCCTGCGGACACTTGTAGCGTCGTGCCTGATCGCCGTAGGTGGCGCCGCCAACGCACAACTCAACGTCCTCGTCACGGGCGTCGGGTCCACCCAGTTTCCGATCGCAACGGCGAATTTCGCCAATGAAGCGAACTCGCCGCAGCAGGTCAGCACGATCGTGCGTCAGGATCTGCAGCGCAGCGGCAAATTCACTAACATCGACGCGGGCTCCACCCCGGTCGCCGAAACGGATTCCGTCGACCTCGGCAGCTGGAAGGCCAAGGGCGCCAACGCGTTCGTGTCGGGCAGCGTGAACCGCCTGCCGAACGGTCAATATGAAGTGCGCTTCAAGCTGTACGACACCGTCAAGGGCGAAAGCCTCGGCGGCCTCGTGCTGGTGAGCCCGGAAAGCGGCTTGCGCATGAGCGCGCACAAGGTTGCGGACTACATCTACGCGAAGCTCATGGGCGGCCGCGGCGTGTTCGCCACGCGCCTGTCGTACGTCATCAAGACGGGCGGCCGTTATCAGTTGCAGATCTCCGATTCGGACGGCCAGGACGCGCACATCGCGCTGTCGAGCCCCGAGCCGATCATCTCGCCAGCATGGTCGCCAGACGGCACCAAGGTCGCTTACGTTTCGTTCGAAAAGAAAAAGCCGATCGTCTACATTCACGATCTGCCCACGGGCCGCCGCATCGTGGTGTCGGACCAGAAGGGCAATAACAGTGCGCCGGCGTGGTCGCCGGACGGACGTACGCTGGCGGTTGCGCTCTCGCGCACCGGCAACACGCAGATTTTCGCCGTCAATGCAGACGGCAGCGGCCTGCGCCGTCTCACGCAAGGCAGCTCGATCGACACCGAACCGTGCTTCTCGCCTGACGGCCAGTCGATCTATTTCACCAGCGACCGTGGCGGCCAGCCGCAGATCTACAAGATGTCGGCCCAAGGCGAAAACGCCGGCGCCGCACAGCGCGTCACGTTCACGGGCAGCTACAACACCAGCCCGCGCGTGAGCCCGGACGGCAAACAGCTCGCTTATATCTCGCGCGTCGGCGGCGGCTTCAAGCTTTATATCCAGGACCTGCAAGGCAACACCGCCACAGGCCTGACGGACACGACACATGACGAATCGCCGAGCTTCGCGGCGAACGGTCAGTACATTCTTTACGCCACACAGGTGAACGGCCGTGGCGTGTTGGCCGCAGTATCGACCGACGGTCGCACTCGGCAGGTCCTGTCCGTTCAGGGTGGCAGCGTACGCGAGCCGTCCTGGGGCCCGTTTATGCAATAACGTTTATGCAATAACACAAGGAGAGTAACCAAATGATGTCAAAACTTCGCTTCGCTTTTGCTGTATTGATGGTCGGTGCGCTGGCCGCATGTCACTCGGGCGTCAAGCTCGACGAGAACGCTAACAAGGGTGGCACGGTCTCGGCACAGCCGAACCCGAACGATGTCGCGACGGTCAACGTCGACCCGCTGAACGATCCGAACAGCCCGCTCGCCAAGCGCAGCATCTACTTCGACTTCGACAGCTACTCGGTGAAGGACGACTACCAATCGCTGCTGCAACAACACGCGCAATACCTGAAGAGCCATCCGCAACGCCACGTCCTGATCCAGGGCAACACCGACGAACGCGGCACCAGCGAGTACAACCTGGCACTCGGCCAGAAGCGTGCTGAAGCTGTGCGCCGTTCGCTGTCGTTGATGGGCGTGACGGACTCGCAAATGGAAGCCGTGAGCCTCGGCAAGGAAAAGCCGCAAGCTACGGGTCATGACGAATCGTCGTGGGCACAAAACCGCCGCGCCGACCTCGTATACCAACAGTAAGTAACGGGTGATGAGCCGAATGACGCATCGTTTCTCCTGGCTGCGGTTTGCCGCAGCGGCCTGCGTCGCAGGCACGGCCTTCACGGCTGTGCCCGCCCATGCGGGCATCTTCGACGACGATCAGGCCCGTCAGGCCATTCTCGATCTGCGCTCGAAGACCGATAGCCTGTCGAGTCAGTTGTCGGCTGCGCAACGCACGATCCTCGATCAGTCCAATCGTCTCGACCAGCTCAATCAGCAGGTCGCGACGCTGCGCGGACAGAACGAGGACATGGGCAATCAGCTCGCCACGCTGCAAAAGCAGCAAAAGGACTACTACACCGATCTGGATACGCGCCTGAAGAAATTCGAGCCGCAGCAGCAAACGGTGGACGGCGTCCAGGGCGAGGTGCAGCCGGGTGAGACCGAGTCGTTCAACGCGGCTTCGCAGCAATTCCGCAACGGCGACTTCAAGAATGCGGCGGCGTCGTTCCGCACCTTCATCTCCAAGTTTCCGAACAGCCCTTACCAGCCGACCGCGCAGTACTGGCTGGGCAACGCGTTGTATGCGTTGCGCGACTACAAGGGCTCGACGGCGACCTGGCAAGGTGTGGTGCAGAAATATCCGCAGCATCCGCGTGCGCCTGAAGCATTGTTGGCGATTGCGAACAATCAGCTCGAGCAGGGTCAGAAGGCCGCGGCCAAGAAGACGCTGGAGCAGATCGTCGCGCAGTACGGCGGCTCGGACGTCGCGCAATCGGCCCAGAGCAAGCTCTCGCAGATCAAGTAGCTGGCAGTAACGCGCAGTGTCCGAAGTCATAGCCACGCGCGCCTCTCGCTGAAAAGCCCGGGTAGTGATACCTGGGCTTTTCACTATCTGAAGTGGTGATTGCTTACGTAGGCTCGATGGGTTGACAGCTCACCGGGGCTATCGCTATAATTTCGCTCTCTTTTGGGTCGTTAGCTCAGCTGGTAGAGCAGCGGACTTTTAATCCGTTGGTCACAGGTTCGAATCCCGTACGGCCTACCAAAAGATTCAAGGGCTTGCACGCGTCAGCGTGCGAGCCCTTTTCTTTTTGCGGCACGGTTTCTTTACGCTATGCGTCCCCGCGTTGCGCCGCGGTCGGCATTTAGGGTTTCCGCACCGCCCCCCCCTTCTGCCCCTCCCCCGTCTTTCCGACCATCACTTCCGGTCTCAGCCCCATGACGCGAAACCCGCCGCGCCCCGGCCTGTGATGACCAGTCACTTACACTGCCCGTCAATCCACACAACTACCCTCGCGCCAATTTATATCACAATCACATATAATCTCACCCACCGCAGCCCCGCTGCCCATCCACTGAAACCCTCGCGCCAGCCCACAAACCTCACCCAACGCAACCGACCTTGCCCCGCCCTACCCTCAACCGCTGGCTCGCCCGCCTCGCACCGCCGCCCGTCGCTCTCGCGTGGAGGGAGCGTTTGCGTTCGTGCGTCGGTGCATTGATAGGCATTGCGTTCACCGCCGCCATCACGCATCTGCTGCTGGGTTCGGGCGGCAATATCCCGTTGCTGGTGGCGCCCATGGGCGCATCGGCCGTGCTGCTGTTCGCGGTGCCGGCGAGTCCGCTTGCGCAACCGTGGTCCATCATCGGCGGCAACCTTGTTTCGGCGACTGTCGGCGTTGCCTGTGCAAGCTGGATCGGCGATCCGCTGCACGCGGCTCCCGTCGCCGTCGGCGCCGCGATCTGCGCCATGTTCGTGCTGCGCTGCGTGCATCCGCCATCCGGAGCGGTCGCGCTCACGGCCGTGCTGGGCGGACCGGCCGTGCATGCGCTCGGCTACCGCTTCGTGCTCGAGCCGATCGCGCTTCAGTCCGCGGCGCTCCTCGGCGCCGCAATCGTGTATCACGCGATCACTGGCCACCGTTATCCCCATTCGGCACGGCCAGGCGCTAGCAAATCAGATCCGGACGCTCAGCCGCGGCCCGGCTTCACGCGTGCGGATCTCGACGCCGTGCTCAGGCGGCAAAGCGAACTGCTCGACATCGCACCTGACGATCTGGAATCCCTGCTGCGCGCCTTGCAGTTGCAAACCTACGCGCGCAGCTTCGACGAGATCACCTGCGCGAACATCATGTCGCGCAACGTGATCGCCGTGTCGGCGCAGACGCGCGCAACGACTGCGTGGAGCATCCTGCAACGTCACGGCATCAAGGCGCTGCCGGTCACGAACGAAGAGCGGCACGTGATCGGTATCGTCACGCGGGCCGATCTTGGCAGCGGCCGGCAAACGGGCGTTTTCACACGGCTTCGACACCGGTTGTTCGGCCGGCGCCGCGCGAAAGAACCGACCGTCGGCACGCTGATGACAACTCCCGTCCGCACGGTCGACACCACCACGCCCATCGCGGACCTGGTGCCGCTATTCGCTGACTTTGGACACCACCACATTCCAGTGCTGGACAGCCAGACAAGAGAACTCGCGGGGATGGTGACTCAGGCAAATCTGATCTCCGGTTTATACCGCCAGCCTCGCATGCCACAGCAAGCGTCGCAGCGCGCGGCCTGACAGCCCGTCTCGACTTGCGCCATCGTCACGCCCAAATACATCACGTTGTGATATAAATGGCATTTCCCGATAAAGCCACGCTTCAATGAAAACCCCACGCCGCGAACTGGAAAAGTCCGATTTCGAGCAGTTGTCCGAGTTCCGCTATCAAATGCGCAGATTCGAACGCTTCTCCGAACAGGCCGCCCAAACCGAAGGCATCACGCCTTTGCAATATCTGCTGCTTCTACACATCAAAGGCTATCCGCAGCGGGACTGGGCGACCATCGGCGAATTGGCCGAACGGCTGCAAGCCCAGCATCACGGTGTCGTGGCACTGGTATCGCGATGCGAAGCGCTCGGCCTCGTCAAACGCAAGGTCAGCGAGACCGATCGCCGCCAGGTGGAAGTACACCTGCAAAAGCCCGGCGAAAAGACCCTGGCCAAACTGGCCGCGCTGCACCGTGCCGAATTGAAGTCGCTCGAAGGCGCGTTCAACGTGCCGCAAATCGATCTTTAGTCCGCGGCACGCCGCTCACTGCCCACTCACCTCAATCTCGTCCCGATCATGACAGCCGACACCCACAAGCGCGACTTCGCCGAAAACCGCCGCCTGCCCGGCATCGCCTTGCTGGCGGCGTGCATCGGCGTGATCAGTACGGCGGCGGCTTTCGTACTGCTGAATCTGATCCACCTGTTCACGAACCTGTTTTTCTTCGGCACGCTTTCCTTCGCGGATCGATCGCCGGCGCACAACACGTTAGGCATCTGGGTCGTGCTGGTGCCGGTGGCGGGCGGCCTGATCGTCGGCCTGATGGCGCGCTACGGCTCGGAGAAGATTCGCGGCCACGGCATTCCGGAAGCCATCGAAGCGATCCTGTTCGGCAAGAGCCGTATGTCGCCGAAGGTGGCGATCCTCAAGCCGCTGTCATCCGGCATCGTGATCGGCAGCGGCGGGCCGTTCGGCGCGGAAGGTCCCATCATCATGACGGGCGGCGCTTTGGGTTCGTTGATCGCGCAGTGCGTGCGCGTGAGCGCGGCGGAGCGTAAAACGCTGCTGGTCGCCGGCGCCGCAGCCGGCATGACCGCGGTGTTCGGCACGCCGGTCGCGGCAGTGCTGCTCGCGGTCGAGTTGCTGTTGTTCGAATGGCGGCCGCGCAGTTTCTTGCCGGTCGCGCTCGCCTGCGCGGTGGCAGGCTTCGCGCGCGGCGCACTGTTCGGCGCGGGGCCGCTGTTTCCGCTCGAAACAGCGCCGCCCGGCGCGTTGTCGCTGTTCACCTGCGTGATCGCCGGCTTACTGTCAGGCGCGCTGGCAACGGGCCTCTCCGCCGCGCTCTACAAGACCGAAGATCTGTTCGGCAAACTCAGTATCCATTGGATGTGGTGGCCCGCGCTCGGCGGACTCGTCGTCGGAATTGGCGGCTTTATCGAGCCGCGCGCGCTGGGTGTCGGCTACGACGTCATCGGCGACCTGCTGCATCTGCATCTGGCGCTTCAGGTTGCGCTCGCGCTACTGCTCGTGAAGGCCGTCATGTGGGTCGTTGCGCTCGGCTCGGGCACCTCGGGCGGCGTGCTTGCGCCGCTGCTGATGCTGGGCGCCGGTCTCGGCGTGGTGTTGAGCCATCTGATGCCGGGCAACGATCCGGCGCTGTGGCCGCTCGTGTGCATGGCAGCCACGCTCGGCGCGACCTTGGGCGCTCCGCTCACCGCAATCGTGTTCGCGTTCGGCCTGACCCATGACAGCAACGCGCTATTGCCGCTACTCGCCGCCACGCTGGTCGCGCACGGCTTCGCGACAGTCGTGATGCGCCGCTCGATCATGACGGAAAAAATCGCGCGCCGTGGATATCACATCTACCGCGAATATGGTGTCGATCCGTTGGAGCGCCACTACGTCGACGAGGTCATGACGCGTGACGTCGAAACGATCGACGCACACGCGACTATCGACGAAACGCTTGCACGACACTTCGGCCCGGCGCAAAAGCATCGAGCCTATCCGGTGGTTCGGGACGGCGCGGTTACTGGGGTTATCGACCGCGCGACCCTCGAGCGCATGAGTGCCGCTCACGACGTCGAGCACGCCGCGGCAACGCTGCTTGAACTGATGGGAACGCACATACCCGTGGTCGCATTGCCGGGCGAAACCTGCCGCCTCGTCGCAACACGGCTCGCCGTTCACGGTCTGGAGCGCATGCCCGTCGTGGACGACGTCGACACACGGCGACTCATCGGCATCGTATCGCGAAGCGATCTGGTGAAACCGTCGCTTGCCCACTTCGAAGAAGAGCATAAGAAGGAGCGCTTCCGGCGTCTGGGTACGCGTGCCGCGAAGCGACGCCTTTCGCCGCTTCGCTGAGCCGGTTAGCGTGGCTTGCGAAGCGCCGTGTCGATCGAGAGAGACTGCAATGAGGCGAGGCAATGTCTAACTACGTGGGAACACGTGATCAAAGGATATTTCCGACAGCCTTTGCCGCCATTTCGCATGACTCCACCGGCATTTTCCGTAGCCAATTTCTCGACTCAGCCAGGAAACAACGGACTCCGAACCTGAACATTTATTGAGACATAAAGACGTGCAATGATCGCCGCCGGTCCAGCAAGGCACGCTGTGACTCTGCGTAAGCAGACGCTTTGGCAAAACACCGCAGCCCCGCGCTTTCATTCCACCCATATGACCAATTTTCTGTTCGATCTCCTCTCGAACCTGGCTCTGCTGGCTTTCGTGCTGGCCGCCTGTCATCTGTGCAACCGCCGCATACCTGGCGCGTCGCTCGATGGTTCGCACATTTTCGGCGCGTTGGCGTGTGTCGCGTTCCTGCTCGATGCCGCGCTGACCTTCCTGGTGTTCGCCGACTCGCAGAGCCGCTATGGCCACCTCAGCACATCGATAGCGTTCTTCGAGCGCGCCTGCGCATACTGGCTCGCGATCATCGTCGCGCTCGCCTGGCGCCATGTGGCACGCCGCTCGCACTTCGCGAAAGTCAGTACCGGCGCAACCCTTGTCATTCAAACGTCGCCGTATTCGAAATCGCATCTGCCGATGTAGCGCGCACCAATCACAATCGCTGCGAACGCGTCCGCCAAAGCGGCCGACTCTTCCCGCCAGACAAGCCTTATCAAGCCATCAGGGAACTGGAACGGTCCTTGCGGATGCGCGCGCCGTCGCCTATAACTTCCGAACACCGAGTGTTACCGTTTGCGCCCGTCGCCGGGCATTTGCCGCTGTATTGCACCACCGCTGTTCAATCAGTCGAAGGCAACTTACCCAACGAGGAACATCTTGGATCTCGAAACCGTTCGCGTCTTCATCATGACCCGGGGCATCGACCTCGGCACCAAGGTCGTCGGGGCGATCGTCCTGTGGATCGTCGGCCGTTGGCTCATCGGCATGATCATTGGCCTGCTGCGCAAGGTGCTGGCGCGCAACGGAAGGGTCGATCCCACGCTGGCGCATTATCTCGGCTCGATTCTCGGCGCACTGCTGAATCTGCTGCTGATCCTCGCGATCCTTCAGGTATTCGGTGTACAGACCACTTCGTTCGCCGCGCTGCTCGCCGGCCTCGGCCTTGCGATTGGCACCGCTTGGGGCGGCCTGCTTGCCCACTTCGCCGCGGGCGTATTCATGCAGGTGCTGCGGCCGTTCAAGGTCGGCGATTTCGTCACCGCGGGCGGCGTGACCGGCACGGTCTCGGAGTTGGGTCTGTTCGGCACCACCATCGTGACGCCGGACAATGTGACGACTATCGTCGGCAATAACAAGATATTTTCCGACACGATCTCGAACTACAGCCTCTTGCCCGTGCGCCGCGTCGAGCTGACAGCGAAGATCGCCAATGGCGTCGATCCGACGGATGCGATGAACCGGCTGAAGGCGGCTGTCACGCAAATTCCGAACGTGGCCGAGAGTCCCGCGCCGGACATCGAAGTGCTGGGCTTCACGCCGGAAGGCCCCCTGCTCTGCGTGCGGCCCTACACGCACAATGAGAGCTATTGGCAGGTCTACTTCGACACCAACCGCGCGATCATCCAGACGTTCAAGGAAGCCGGCTACCCGACGCCGGAAACGCCACTGGCGCCGCGTGCAGTGAGCTGAGTGTTGCCGCGCGACGAGAATCGCCACCGGCTGACACGGCGCAATTAATCGCATTGCCAATTGTTAATTGTCAATTCAGTGCGATTCAGAAAGACCAAACAAAAACGGCGTCGCGAGATTCGCGACGCCGTTTTTTATCGGACTAGCCCTGCGGCAAAACCTCAGCGGCTTCCCGCATTCGATGCGTTCTTGCGCATCATCTTCCACAACGCGCCGAGCACGACCGGTACAACCGCAGCACCGATACCCACCAGTACGATCACATTCAGATACTGACGGATAAACGGAATGTTGCCGAAAAAATAACCGAGCAACGTCAACAGCAATACCCAGAAAAAAGCGCCGGCAAAATTGAACAACTGAAACCGGCTCACCGTCATTTCGGATGCACCCGCAACGAACGGCGCGAAGGTGCGCACCACCGGAATGAAACGCGCCAGCACGATAGTCTTGCCGCCATGCTTCTCGTAGAAGTTGTGCGTCTTCTGCAGCGCGCTGCGATCGAGAAAACGCTCGAGAAAAGGAATGTGCGAATTGAACACTCGCGGCCCAATGGCCCGCCCGATCATGTAGTTGACGGTATTGCCGCTGATGGCCGCTACGAGCAGCAACACGATCAGCAAGCCAATGTTCATTTCTCCCGTCGCACAGAAAGCCCCGCCGATGAACAGCAGCGAATCGCCCGGCAGAAACGGCAGAATCACGAGCCCGGTTTCGCAGAACACGATCAGAAACAGCACCGCGTAGACCCAGGCGCCGTACACGTGAATAAAGTCTCCGAGGAACTTGTCGATGTGCAAGACAAGGTTGACGAAATGTAGCAACGTGTCCAAAGAGAATCCTTTATTAAGCGAATGTGACGGTGGCGGAAATGGCCGTATGAGCAGACCAGCTGGCGATGGCGGCAAACGCTCACTCGCCGCGGCAAATTGACCGCGTCATGATACAGAAAGTGCCCGGCGGCGATTAAAAATCTCCCGCGCTTCGGTGCGCTCGAGCGCACCGCGAGCCTGCCGCGCCGAATCGCTATAATTTCGCCATGTCCGAATTCTCCGAAACGCCTGCCGGCCTCGACGCCGCGACCGCGGTTTCCGCCGCCGCGCCCGCACCACGCCCGTTGCGCGCGATCCAGCCCCTTCCCGATCAGCTGATCAGTCAGATTGCCGCCGGCGAAGTGGTCGAGCGGCCTGCGTCGGTCGTCAAGGAACTGCTGGAAAACGCGCTCGACGCGGGCGCGCAGTCGCTGCGCATTCTGCTCGACGAAGGCGGCGTGAAGCGCATCTCGATCACCGACGACGGCTGCGGCATCCCCGAGAACGAACTCGCGCTAGCGCTGATGCGCCACGCGACCAGCAAAATCCGCTCGCTTGCCGAACTGGAAGCAGTGGCCACGCTGGGGTTCCGCGGCGAGGCGTTGGCCTCGATCGCTTCTGTCGCGCAGATGACCATTACGAGCCGCACGGCCGACGCGGCGCACGCGGTGCGCGTGGATGCGCAAACCGGCGTGCTGAGCCCCGCAGCGGGCACACAAGGCACCACGATCGAAGTCCGCGAGTTGTACTTCAACACGCCGGCGCGCCGCAAATTTCTGAAAAGCGAGCAGACCGAACTCGGCCACTGCCTCGAACAGATCCGCCGCGCGGCGCTGGCACGGCCGGATGTCGCGATTTCGGTGCTGCATAACGGCAAGGCCGTCGAACACTGGAACGCCAGCGAGCCGCCCGTGCGGGTCGCGAAGATTCTCGGCGACACGTTTGCCACGGCGCATCTGCCGCTCGACGAATCCGCCGGCCCGCTTGCGGTCTACGGTTGTGCGGGCCTGCCGACCGCGAGCCGCGGGCGCGCCGATCAGCAGTACTTCTTCGTCAATGGCCGTTTTGTGCGCGACAAGCTGCTCACGCACGCCGTACGCGCCGCCTATGAAGACGTGCTGCACGGCGAGCGCTATCCGTCCTATGTGCTGTTTCTCGATCTGCCGCCTGAAGCGGTCGATGTGAACGTGCATCCGTCGAAAATCGAAGTACGGTTTCGCGATTCGCGCTCGATCCACCAGTTCGTGTTTCACGCCGTGCAGCGCGCATTGGCGCGGCATGCGGGCGCGTCGCCGGAAACGACAGCGGGCGGGCATGCGGCGCATCTGGCGCCCTCCGCTGGCGGTCCGGCTTCGTTCGGCGCGACGCCACTGGGCGGTGCGGGCATCGGCGGAGGCAGCCCCGGTGCGGGTGCAGGCGGTTTCGGTGGTGGATCAAGCGGTACATCAGGCGGCTTCGGATCGTCGCCACAGTCCGGCAATACCTGGATGCGCCAGGCTCGCATGACGCAAGGCACGCTGCCGGTTGCCCAACCGCTCGCGTTCTACGACGCGCTCTTCGGCCGCAAAGACACGCATGCCGGCACAGCGGAAGGCGCCACGCTTTTCGAGGTCCGCGATTCGGCCGGCGAAGCGCCGTCGCCGTACAACGCGTCTGCGCCCTACTCCACGCCCGCTTTCCACGCCGCCGACGAGCAACCGCTCGGCTTCGCGCTCGGCCAGATCCACGGCATCTACGTGCTGGCGCAGAACGCGCACGGTCTGGTGATCGTCGACATGCACGCCGCGCACGAGCGCATTCTGTACGAGCAGTTCAAAAACGCGTTGGCCGACCGCACGATTGCCGTGCAACCGCTACTGATCCCGCTGTCGATGCAGGCCGACCCGATCGAAATCGGCACCGTGGAAGAAGAGCGCGACACGCTCGACGCACTCGGTTTCGACCTCGCCGTGCTGTCACCGACCACGCTCGCGATCCGCGCCGTGCCGGCGTTGCTAAAAGACGCGGATCTGCAGGCGCTGGCGCGCGCGGTCCTCTCCGATCTGCATGCATTTGGCGGCTCGCGCGTGTTGACCGAACGTCAGCACGAACTGCTCGGCACGCTCGCGTGCCATCACGCGGTGCGTGCGAACCGGCGCCTGACGCTCGATGAAATGAACGCGCTGCTGCGTCAGATGGAGGCGACCGAGCGTGCCGATCAATGCAATCACGGACGTCCTACGTGGTATCAGTTGACGCTGTCCGATCTCGATCGGCTGTTCATGCGTGGTCAGTGACGTGACGCTGCCGCGACACGCGACCGCCTGGCCTATGACTTCACGCACACCCACGACCGTCCCGTGCCTGCTCGGGCCGACCGCGTCCGGCAAGACCGCCGCCGCGCTGGCGCTGGCCGCGCGGCGTCCGGTGGAGATCATCAGTGTCGATTCGGCGCTGGTCTATCGCGAGATGGATATCGGCACCGCCAAGCCAACCGCTGAAGAGCGCGCGGTGGCGCCGCATCATCTGATCGATATCGTCGATCCGACCGACGCCTACTCCGCCGCGCAATTTCGCGCCGACACCTTGCGGCTGACCAGTGAAATCCACGCTCGCGGGCGTTTGCCGGTGCTGGTCGGCGGAACCATGCTGTACTACAAGGCGCTCACCCAGGGGCTCAACGATCTGCCTGCCGCCGACGCCGACCTGCGTGCCACGCTCAATGCCGACGCCGCACGCGAGGGTTGGCCGGCCATGCACGCCCGGCTTGCCGCGATCGATCCCGTGACGGCCGCGCGCCTCGCACCGAACGATTCACAGCGCATTCAGCGGGCGCTGGAAGTTTACATGCTGACCGGGCAGGCCATGTCCGCCTTGCTGGCCGCGCCGGCCCGAGTGGATGACGCCGCCGCCGCATGGCGCTTCGTGCCGATTGCGCTGGAGCCGTCGGATCGCGGTGTGCTGCATGCGCGGATCGAGAAGCGCTTCGATGCGATGCTGGCCAGCGGTTTCGTCGATGAAGTCGTAAAGTTGCGCGAGCGCGGCGACTTATTGCCCGAGATGCCGTCCATGCGTTGCGTGGGCTATCGGCAGGTCTGGGAATATCTGGATGGCGCGGTCGATTATTCGACCATGCGCGACAAGGGGGTCTTCGCAACGCGGCAATTGTGCAAGCGGCAGCTCACATGGCTGCGAAGCATGACGGAGCGAGTGGTGGTGGATTGCTGCGATCCGCACGCGACGGCGCGGGTGCTTGAGGCGATTGAAGCGTTGGATTGAAACTTTGAAGCTTTGATGCGTTGATGCGTTGACCCGCGCGGCGCACTCTGAAAGCGCGCCGCACAGGCCCCGAAGCCTTTAGACCACCACGGTCTGAGCCTCACCGGCCGCGCTTTCGCGAATCACGCCGATCTTCCAGACCTGCTCGCCGGCGGCGGACAGCAAACCGATTGCAGCGTCAGCATCCGCAGCCGACACGACCACGGCCATGCCGATACCGCAGTTGAACACACGGTGCATTTCCGCATCCGCCACGCCGCCGTGCTTTTGCAGCCACGAGAACAGCGGCGGCAGCGGCCAGGCGCGATGGTCCAGCTCAGCCGTCAAACCTTCACGCAGCACGCGCGGAATATTCTCGACCAGCCCGCCACCCGTGATGTGCGCCATACCCTTGACGGCGACTTGCTGCATCAGCGCCAGCAGCGGCTTCACGTAGATATGCGTGGGCGCCATCAGCGCGTCGGCGAGCGAGCGGCCGTCGAAATCAGCGTTCAGATCAGGCTGCGCGCGCTCGATGATCTTGCGCACCAGCGAAAACCCGTTCGAATGGATGCCGCTCGAAGCCAGACCGAGCACCACGTCGCCCGGGGCAATCGTGCTGCCGTCGATAATCTTGCTCTTTTCCACCGCGCCGACCGCGAAACCGGCCAGATCGTATTCGCCGTCGGGGTACATGCCCGGCATTTCCGCCGTCTCACCGCCGATCAGCGCGCAACCGGACAGTTCGCAGCCGTGCGCGATACCCTTCACGACCGTTGCCGCCGTGCCGACGTCCAGCTTGCCGCAAGCGAAATAGTCGAGGAAAAACAGCGGCTCGGCGCCTTGCACGAGAATGTCGTTCACGCTCATCGCCACCAGATCCTGGCCGACGGTGTCGTGTTTGTTCAGTTGAAAGGCGAGGCGCAGCTTGGTGCCGACGCCGTCGGTGCCGGACACGAGCACCGGCTCTTTATACTTCTTCGGCACTTCGAACAGCGCGCCGAATCCGCCGATGCCGCCCAGCACGCCGTCGCGCATCGTCTTTTTGGCAAAGGGCTTGATCGCGTCGACAAGGGCGTCGCCCGCGTCGATGTCCACGCCGGCGTCGCGATACGACAACCCTTGGGCCGAACCAGTTGAATTCGGGGCGGATTTCGGTTGATTCATGGGGACGAGCTCGAAGGTCGGTAAAATGCGATTTTACCCGATGCCGGCCGACTGGCTGGAATTTGAATCATCCGGTCCCGAACGACACCTGGGAAACAACCTTGCAAGAGAACTCCTCGATTCCGACGCCTGTCCAGCGCCGCGCCTTCACCTGGCTTGCCATTGCGCTAGGCATCGGCATACTGCTCTGGCTGCTGAGTCCGGTTCTCACGCCGTTTCTGCTCGGTGCGATTCTCGCGTACATTCTGCAGCCGGGCGTCGCGTGGATGGTGCGCCGGCGCGTGCCGCGCGGTCTTGCGGCGTTGCTCATGATGCTGTTCTTCACGCTGCTGATGACCTTGCTCGTGCTGCTGGTGCTCGCCGTCATCCAGAAAGAAGGGCCGCAGTTGCGGCAGCAGGTACCCGTGCTGTTCGCGCACGTGAACGCCTGGCTGCAACCCAAGCTGGCCATGCTGGGCCTCGCCGATTCGCTCGACTTCGCCAGTATCCGCGATCTCGTGATGGGGCAGCTCGAAGGCAGCGCGCAGACGGTGGCGATGTATGCGTGGACCTCCATCCGCACGAGCGGCAATGTCATGATGACGGTGGTCGGCAACGTGGTGATGGTGCCGCTCGTGCTGTTCTACCTGCTGTACGACTGGAACCGCATGCTCGCCCGCATACAGATCGTGGTGCCGCGCCGCTGGCTCGACAAGACGCTGCAACTCGCGCGCGACATGGACCAGATGCTGTCGCAATATCTGCGCGGCCAGTTGCTCGTCATGGGCGTGCTCGCCGCATACTATGCGATTGCGCTGAGCCTCGCGCGCTTCGAGATCGCGTTGCCGGTCGGGATCTTCACGGGGCTCGCGGTGTTCATCCCGTACATCGGGTTTGCCACCGGGCTCGCGCTGGCGCTGCTCGCGGCGCTGCTGCAATTCGGCGACTGGTACGGCTTCGGCGCGGTCGCGCTGATTTACGGTGTCGGCCAGATCCTGGAGAGTTTTTTCCTCACGCCGCGTCTGGTGGGCGAACGGATCGGCCTGCACCCGCTCGCGGTGATTTTCGCGTTGCTCGCGTTCGGGCAGCTGTTCGGCTTTTTCGGCGTATTGCTGGCGTTGCCGGTCAGCGCGATCCTGTCGGTCGCCATGCGCGAGTTGCGCCAAAGCTATCTGACGAGCACGCTTTATAAGAACTGACTGCTTGTTGACTATTCCGGCCCGCGTGACGGGCCATTTGCGGCTTAGCCTCATTTTCGGCATTAACCTACTGTGCTTCGTCAACTGACGCTCGATCTCGGCACCCCGCCGCCATCGACATTCGACAATTTCTTCGCCGGCGCCAACGCCGAGCTGGTCACGCGCCTGCGCGAGCTCGAAAACGCGCTCGCCGCCGGGCCGGTCGCCGATCGCACCTTCTACATCTGGGGCGAGTCCGGCAGCGGCCGCACGCATCTGCTGCAGGCGCTCGTGCACGAAGCGTCGCCGGGGCACGCGCGCTTCGCCGGCCCGCAGAGCAGCCTCGCCGCCTTCAGTTTCGACCCGCGCGTCGCCCTGTATGCGATCGACGATTGCGACGCACTCTCCGCCGCACAGCAAATCGCCGTTTTCAACCTGTTCAACGAAGTGCGCGCGCATCCCACCAGCGCACTCGTCGCCGCGGGCAACGCGCCACCCATCGGTATGACGGTGCGCGAGGATTTACGCACGCGCCTCGGCTGGGGCCTCGTGTTCCATCTCGCGCCGCTGCCCGACGAAGGCAAGGCCGCGGTCCTCAAACACGCGGCACGCGAGCGCGGCATCATGCTCGCCGACGACGTGCCGGCCTACCTGCTCACCCATTTTCGCCGCGACATGCCGAGCCTGATGGCGCTGCTCGACGCGCTCGACCGCTTTTCGCTCGAACAGAAACGCGCGGTCACGCTGCCACTGTTGCGCACCATGCTGGCCTCGCCGGACGCCGAAGAACGGCGTGCCGCGCCCAACTCGGCGAGCTCATCCGCTTCATCCGCCGCTTCAAGTAAAATAGGCCCCCATGGCTAACCTCGCACTCTTCGACCTCGACCACACGCTCATCCCCACCGACAGCGACCACGAATGGGGCCGCTTCATGGTGAAACACGGCATGGTCGACGCCGAAAATTTCGCCCGTGAAAACGACCGCTTTTTCGCCGACTACAAAGCCGGCCGGCTCGACATTCACGCCTATCTGATCGCCATGCTCACGCCGCTGTCGAAGTACACGCGCGCGCAGCTCGCCGACTTTCACGCGCAGTACATGCACGAAGTCATCAAGCCGGCGATCTTCCCCGTGGCGCAGGAGTTGGTGAAGCAGCACCAGGAAGCCGGCGACCTGTGCTGCGTGGTCACCGCCACCAACGAATTCATCACCCGCCCGATCGCGCAGGCATTCGGCGTCGACACGCTGATCGCCTGCGAAGCGGAAACCGTCGACGGCGAGCCGCATTCGCCGTACACCGGGCGCCCCACCGGCACGCCGAGCTACAAGGAAGGCAAGATCGTGCGCACCGAAGCGTGGCTCGCCTCGCTCGGCAAGACGTGGAGCGACTTCGAGCACAGCTATTTCTATAGCGATTCGCACAACGACATCCCGCTGCTCGAAAAAGTCACGGACCCGATCGCGACCAATCCCGACGACACATTGCGCGCCCATGCGCAGGCCAAAGGCTGGCGCATCCTCGAACTCTTCCAACCCTCGTGATCAAAAAATTTATCCGCAAGCTATTCGGCCAGGACGCGGCACCCGCTGACGACACCCTGCCCGCCGAAGCCGAAGCAGACGAAACCGGCAACGCGCCGGCGCGCACTCCGTCAGGCGCGAGCAAAGCGCGCCGCAAGCCCACCCGCGCCAGCGTGCCCGCGAAAACCGTACGCGACCCGGACGTGCCGGTCATCATTCCGCACGACGTGCACGGCATCGACCAGTCGCTCATCTCGCGGAACGCGATTCGCGTGACCGAGGGTCTGCAACAGGCCGGGCACCGCGCGTTCATCGTCGGCGGTGCGGTGCGCGATCTGCTGCTCGGCATCAAACCGAAAGACTTCGACGTCGCGACCGATGCCACGCCTGAACAGGTGCAGAAGCTGTTCCGCCGCGCGCGCATTATCGGTCGGCGGTTTCAGATCGTGCATGTGCAGTTCGGCCAGGAAATCATCGAAACCTCCACGTTCCGCGCACTGGTCGATCCACCCGCGGCAGACGCGGCGCCGCCGCGCCGCCTGAAGCGCGACGAACTCGATCGCCGCACCCACGCCGTGGATGCAAGCGGCCGCGTGCTGCGCGACAACGTGTGGGGCGAGCAGCACGAAGACGCCACGCGCCGCGACTTCACGATCAACGCGATGTACTACGATCCGGCCACGCAAACCGTGCTGGATTATCACAACGGCATGGCCGACATGCGCGCGCGTCTGTTGCGCATGATCGGCGACCCGGCCACGCGTTACCGCGAAGATCCGGTGCGCATGCTGCGCGTGGTGCGTTTCGCGGCGAAGCTCGACTTCGAGATCGAGGACAGCACCCGCGAGCCGATCGCCAACATGGCTGATCTGATCAACAACGTGCCCGCCGCGCGCCTGTTCGACGAGATGCTCAAGCTGATGCTCTCCGGCCATGCGCTCGCGTGTTTGAAACGCCTCCGGCAGGAAGGCCTGCATCATGGCCTGCTGCCCTTGCTCGACGTGGTGCTCGAACAACCCATCGGCGAGAAATTCATCACGCTTGCGTTGAACAACACGGATGCCCGCGTGCGCGCCGGCAAACCGGTGTCGCCGGGCTTCCTGTTCGCCACGTTGTTGTGGCACGACGTGCAGCAGCGTTGGCAAAAATTCGAAGCGAACGGCGAATATCCGGTCCCCGCACTGCATCGCGCAATGGACGAGGTGCTCGACATGCAAACCGAGAAACTCGCGATCCACAAGCGCTTTTCATCGGATATGCGCGAGATCTGGGGTCTGCAGTTACGCCTCGAGAAACGCTCGGGAAGAAGCGCGCTGAAGCTGCTGGAACACCAAAGATTTAGAGCGGGGTATGATTTCCTCCTGTTGCGCTGCGAATCGGGCGAACTCGATGAGTCGGTCGGTGCGTGGTGGACGGAGTTCATAGACGGAGACATCGCCGCACGTGAGACATTGCTCACGCAAGGCGGGAAGGACCGAAGCCCCAGAAAACGACGGCGGCGCAGCAGTGGCGCGAGAAGCCGCAAGCCGGGCGACGGATTGGAGGGCGGCACGCCAGCCGAACGCACAGCCGACGAAGCAGGCCATAATGGCTCGCACGAAGACTGACACAGCGTTGGCTGTTGCCGTCGAACGATAGTTGCAGGAAGTTATGCCATGACGGTTGCTTATCTCGGCCTCGGCGCGAATCTCGGGGACGCGCGCCAGACCCTGAAAGACGCGGTGGTGTGCCTCGCACAACAGCACACCATCACCGTGCTCGCCAAGTCGAGCCTGTATCGCACTGCCCCGATCGACGCGGGCGGTGACGACTATTTCAACTGCGTCGTGAAGGTCGATACGACGCTCCCCGTGCGGCATCTGCTTGCGCTATGCCACAAGATCGAGCATCAGTTCGGCCGTGAGCGGCCGTTTCGCAACGCACCGCGCACGCTCGATCTGGACATTCTGCTGTTCGGCGATCAATCGATCGACGAAGCCGATCTGATCGTGCCGCATCCTCGCCTGACCGAACGCGCCTTCGCGCTGGTGCCGCTCGTCGAGATCGACGCCGCACTGGTCATTCCGCAACATGGCCGCGCCGAGGCGCTGCTCAGCGGCGTGAGCGATCAGCGCATCGAGAAGGTGAAAGGGCCTTGCCAGTGTCCTATGCTCAATGCATTGACCGCCGGTGAAGGCACTGCCGGCAAGGGCCCCTGCGAATGAATTCATCGCCGCTCACCGTCACGGCACCGCAACTGCGGCCGCCGTTCGGCTATCTCGCGATCGAAGGGCCGATCGGCGTCGGCAAGACGTCGCTCGCACGGCGCCTTGCGCAGCGCTGGTCGATGCAGGAACTGTTCGAACGGCCGCAGGACAATCCTTTTCTCGAACGTTTTTACCGCGACACCGCGCGTTACGCGTTACCCACACAACTGCACTTCGCGTTGCAACGCGCGCAGCAGGCTCAGGACGTAAGCGCGGCGCACCTGTCGGGCACGCCGCTGATCGCCGATTTCATGACGCAGAAGAACGACATCTTCGCGCGTCTGACGCTGCAGGAAGACGAGTGGCAGTTGTATCGCGCGCTTGCCGCGCGTATCGAAGCCAGCGCGCCGGCGCCGGACTTCGTCGTCTATCTGCAGGCGAGCCCTGAGGTGCTGTTCGCGCGTATCCAGAAGCGCGCCGTGCCGATGGAGCTGCAGATTTCCGACGCCTATCTGCACGCCCTGTGCGATGCGTACAACGAGTTTTTCTATCACTACGACCGCACGCCCGTGCTAACGGTCAACGCCGAACACCTGAATCCGCTCGACTCCGACGCGGACCTTGCGCTGCTCGCCGAACGCATTGAAACCATGCGCGGCCGCAAGGAATTCTTTGTCAAAGGCACGTCGCTCTGAGCGGCGTGGCCACCTCTTTTTTCTCAACGGATTGACCCATGACCTATTTGCAGGAAGCGAGCCGGAACGCTATCACCGTGCCGAAACTGCAGGCAATGCGCGACGCCGGCGAAAGAATCGCCATGCTCACCTGTTACGACGCGAGCTTCGCCGCGCTGCTGGACCGCGCGGGCGTCGACGTGCTGCTGATCGGCGACTCGCTCGGCAACGTGCTGCAAGGCCAGACGACCACCCTGCCCGTGTCGCTCGCCGACATCGCGTATCACACGGCTAGCGTGGCGCGCGCGCGGCCCGCGGCGCTGATCGTGGCCGACTTGCCGTTCGGCACTTACGGCACGCCGGAAGAGGCATTCAGAAGCTCGGTTGAATTGATGCGCGCCGGCGCGCAAATGGTGAAGCTCGAGGGCGGCGAATGGCTCGCGGACACGGTGCGCTTCCTCGTGGAGCGCTCGATTCCCGTGTGCGCGCACGTCGGCCTGACGCCGCAATCGGTGCATGCGTTCGGCGGCTTCAAGGTGCAAGGCAAGACCGAAGCGGGCGCGACGCAGTTGCTTCGCGACTCGCTCGCCGTGCAGGCGGCCGGCGCGCAATTGATCGTGATGGAAGCGATCCCGACGCTGCTCGCAAGCGACGTCACGAAGCAACTGCGCATTCCGACGATTGGTATCGGCGCGGGACTGGACTGTTCGGGTCAGGTGCTGGTGCTGCACGACATGCTGGGCATTTTCCCCGGCAAACGGCCGCGCTTCGTGAAGGATTTCATGCAGGGGCAGCCGAGTATTCTCGCGGCCGTGGAAGCTTATGTCGCTGCCGTGAAGGACGGCTCGTTCCCTGGGCCGGAGCACACGTTCTGAGTTTCGAGCGTTAGAGGATCGAGCGGAACGGGCCGTTTCGTGCCCGTTGTCGTTCGCTTTGGCGCGTATCCGATATCGCGTTCAAACGCATACAAGGCCGGTTGTCTTTCTCTGGCGACCGGTCGACCTGTCCCAGCCCGTGGCGGCGCGCCTCTCTCAGTCCACGATCCGCGCCGGCAGCGCGCCTCGCAGTGCATTGCACACCATCAGCGCTTCGGCGTTTTGCAGATCGGTTCGGGTGAGCACACGTTCGGCCGCCTGCAGACCCGACGCCTCCTCGAGCAAAACGCTGCGCATCACGCCTGGCAGCACGCCCGACGCAAGCGGCGGCGTCCACCAGCGCCCCGCCAACTTCACGAAGACATTCGACCGGCCACCTTCGGTCAATTCGCCCTGCCCGTTGAAGAACAGCGTGTCGAACGCGCCCTTCGCTTCGGCTTCGCGCCAGCCGCGATCGTATTCGGCGCGGCGAGTGGTTTTGTGACGCAGCAGCAAGTCGTAGGCGTCGGTTGCCGGGAAGGCGTGATCGGGTCCGAGCAACACGCCGACAGTGGAGTCGGCTAGCGGCGTCAGCACGGCCACGGTGATGTTCGCCGTGCCGTTCTTGCTCAACGCGAGCCGCATGCGATGCGGAGTTTGTGCGGGCAGCGCCGCGCACTTCGCCGCGATCTCCGCGCGAAGGGCGTTGGCGATCGTATCGTCGAGTTTGAAGCCGAGTACCGCCGCGCTCGACGAGAGCCGCGCAAGATGGCGCGACCAATGCCGCACGCCCTCTTCGCGCGTCGCATACATTGTTTCGAAGAGTTCGAAACCCGGCTCGGCATGGGTCAGAAAGCGGGCCTTCAATTGACACTCCGCGTATTCGTCGGCGGCGACGCTGTCGAGCACGATCCCCGCGCCGATGCCCATCTTGCCTTCCAGTTGCCCCGTTTGCGCCGACCGGCTCAGCGTCAACGTGCGGATCGCGACGGACAGGCAGAAGTCACCGCAGGCGGTTTCGTTCGCAGCCGGTGTGGATGTGCCGGCACTCGTGGTGTGCGCGGCCGCCGAGGGCGCATCCAGCCAGCCGATGGCGCCGGTATAGAGCCCACGCGGCGTGCTCTCGAGTTCATCGATCAATTGCATCGTGCGATGCTTCGGCGCGCCCGTGATCGAGCCACAGGGAAACAGCGCGCGCAGTATCCCGGCGAACGACGTGCCGGGCCGCAACGCCGCATGCACAGTGGACGTCATCTGCCAGACCGTCGCATACGGCTCGACCGAAAAGAGCGCCGGCACCTTGACCGAGCCCGTCTGCGCCACCCTCGACAGATCGTTGCGCAACAGGTCGACGATCATCACGTTTTCGGCGCGGTTTTTAGGATCGTTGCCCAGGAATTCGGCAGCGCGCCGGTCCGCCGCCGGGTCGTCGGATCGCGGCGCGGTGCCTTTCATCGGCCGCGCATGCAACGTCTCGCCCTGCTTTTCGACGAAGAGCTCCGGCGAGCACGACAACACCCAATCGCCGTCCGGCAACGCGATCAGCGCACCGTAGCGCACCGGCTGGCGCGCTCTCAGCCGCCGATATAGCGCGACGGGCGAGCCGAGCACGTCGAAGCCGAGCCGGTAGGTGTAGTTGACCTGATAGGAATCGCCCACGCGCAGGGCTGCGTGGACCCCGTCGATCGCCGCGTTGAACTGCAGCGGATCGACGCTCGCGCGCACGTTGGCCGTGCCCGCCACCGATGGCTCGGCCGCGCCCTGGTCACGTGCCGTGAGCCACGCGTCGACCTCTTCACGCGAACGCTTCTCGCAACGTTCGAACAATAAAAAACGCAGCGTGGCATCGCCACGCTGCGTTTTCAGAGACCAATCCGCCTCGGCGCCGAGGAGATCCCGCCCGAACTCATAGTCGGCGAGCACGACGGCATGCAAACCCCGCAGGGTTTCCGCAGCCACGCGCTCGCACACGGCTTCGAGTTGCGCGGCATCCGCACACACCCATTCCTGCACAAACCCCGTGTACAGACGACTCGAAGGGCGCGCCGGCAACGCGTCGCAATCGTCGAGCAATGCGAAAACCGCGCCGTGCTCATCTGCCGTCATGCTTACCGCCAAAATCAAACTGTCATTAATCGAAGAAGCTCTTCACCCGGTCGAACCAGCTCTTGCTTTGCGGGCTATGCCGCGAACCGCCCTCGACCAGCGCCTTTTCGAACTGCTTGAGCAAATCGCGCTGCGGCTCGGTCAGCTTGACCGGCGTTTCGACTTGCACGTGCACGTACAGATCGCCGGCAATGCTCGAACGCAGCCCCTTGATGCCCTTGCCACGCAGACGGAACGTCTTGCCCGATTGCGTGCCTTCCGGCACCGTGAAGCTGGCGCGGCCCGCAAGGGTCGGCACTTCGATCTCGCCGCCGAGCGCCGCAGTGGTGAACGGAATCGGCATCTGGCAATGCAGATCGTCGCCGTCGCGCTCGAACACCGAGTGCTGCTTGATATGAATTTCGACGTACAGATCGCCCGACGGGCCACCGTTGATGCCCGGCTCGCCATTGCCGGCGGAACGGATACGCATGCCGTCGTCGATACCTGCCGGGATCTTCACTTCCAGCGTCTTGGTTTCCTTCACCTTGCCCGCGCCGTGGCAATGGCCGCATGGGTCGGGAATGTAGGTGCCGGTGCCGTGGCACTTCGGGCAGGTTTGCTGAATGCTGAAGAAGCCCTGCGACATCCGCACCGAACCCGAACCACTACAGGTCGGGCAGGTTTCCGGCTTGGTGCCGGGCTTGGCACCCGAACCGTGACAGATTTCGCACGAGACCCAGCTCGGCACGCGGATCTGCGTGTCGTAGCCGTGTGCGGCCTGTTCGAGCGTGATTTCCATGCTGTAGCGCAGATCGGCACCGCGGTACACCTGCGGGCCCGCGCGGCCGCCACCGCCACGCGCGGCGCCACCGGCTGCCTGGCCGAAGATGTCGCCAAAAATATCGCCGAATGCGTCGGCAAAACCGCCAAAGCCTTGCGCTCCGGCACCGCCCATGTTCGGATCGACGCCCGCGTGGCCGTACTGGTCGTACGCGGCACGCTTTTGCGAGTCCGACAGCATTTCATAGGCTTCCTTCACCTCTTTGAAATGCCCTTCCGCATCCTTGTTGCCCGGATTGCGGTCGGGGTGGTGCTTCATCGCGAGCTTGCGATAAGCCTTCTTGATTTCGTCGTCGCTCGCGTTCTTTGCGACGCCCAGAACCTCGTAGTAATCCCGTTTCGCCATATCGGTTCAACGCCACTCGCGCAATGCGACGCGGTGGCTCCTCTTGAATGCTGGAGTCTAACGACTCGTCCGGCCGCTGTTTCATGCCCTTTCAACATGGCCTGAAAACAACGCCCTCCATAAAACAAATGTGCCCGGAGAGCCCCAAAAGGCTCGCCAGGCGCGATAACCGCTTTCGCACGTTCATGTCGCCCGGTTGGACGCAATCCCTTGTGCAGCCGGGCCGCACACATTGCTGTGTGCGGCTTTACGGTCGAAATGCGACCTGGCTTTAGTCTTTCTTGACTTCCTTGAACTCGGCGTCGACCACGTCGTCCTGCTGCTGGCTCGCGCCACCCGCCGATGCACCTGCGCCGCCCGCACCCGCCGCGCCTGCTGCCGCGGCTTCCGCGCCTTGCGCAGCCTGCATGTCGGCGTACATCTTCTCGCCCATTTTCTGCGAGGCGGTGGCCACCACTTCGATCTTGGCTTCGATCGCGGCCTTGTCGCTCGAACCGCTCTTCAGCGTTTCTTCGAGGTCCTTGAGCGCGGCTTCGATCTTTTCCTTCTCGGAAGCTTCGAGCTTGTCGCCGTATTCGGTGAGCGCCTTCTTCGTGCTGTGGACCAGCGCGTCGCCCTGGTTGCGGGCGTCGGCCAGCTCACGCAGCTTGTGATCTTCTTCCGCGTTCGCTTCGGCGTCCTTCACCATCTTCTCGATTTCGGCTTCGGACAGACCCGAGTTCGCCTTGATCGTGATGCGGTTTTCCTTGCCGGTCGCCTTGTCTTTCGCGCCGACGTGCAGAATGCCGTTCGCGTCGATGTCGAAGCTCACTTCGATCTGCGGCGTGCCGCGCGGTGCCGGCGGAATGCCTTCGAGGTTGAACTCGCCCAGCAGCTTGTTGCCGGCTGCCATTTCGCGTTCGCCCTGATACACCTTGATCGTCACGGCGCCCTGATTGTCATCAGCCGTCGAGTAGACCTGTGCGTGCTTGGTCGGGATCGTGGTGTTCTTGTTGATCATCTTCGTCATCACGCCGCCGAGCGTTTCGATGCCGAGCGACAGCGGGGTCACGTCGAGCAGCAGAACGTCCTTGCGGTCGCCCGACAGAACCTGGCCTTGAATCGCGGCGCCGACGGCCACGGCTTCGTCCGGGTTCACGTCACGGCGCGGGTCCTTGCCGAAAAATTCCTTAACCTTTTCCTGCACCTTCGGCATGCGGGTCATACCGCCGACCAGAATCACGTCGTCGATTTCGCCGACCTTCACGCCTGCGTCCTTGATTGCCACGCGGCACGGTTCAATGGTGCGTTCGATCAGCTCTTCAACCAGCGCTTCCAGCTTCGCACGCGTGATTTTCAGGTTCAAATGCTTCGGACCCGATGCGTCGGCGGTGATGTACGGCAGGTTGATTTCGGTTTGCTGGCTCGACGACAGCTCGATCTTGGCCTTTTCAGCCGATTCCTTGAGGCGCTGCAGCGCGAGCACGTCTTTCGACAGATCGACGCCCTGTTCCTTCTTGAACTCGCCGATGATGTAGTCGATGATGCGTTGGTCGAAGTCTTCACCGCCCAGGAACGTATCGCCGTTCGTGGACAGCACTTCGAACTGCATTTCACCGTCAACGTCGGCGATTTCGATGATCGACACGTCGAACGTACCGCCGCCCAGGTCATACACCGCGATCTTGCGGTCGCCCTTTTCGGCCTTGTCCAGACCGAATGCCAAAGCGGCTGCGGTCGGTTCGTTGATGATCCGCTTCACTTCCAGACCGGCGATGCGGCCTGCGTCTTTGGTCGCCTGACGCTGGCTGTCGTTGAAGTACGCGGGAACCGTGATCACGGCTTCCGTGACCGGCTCGCCGAGGTAGTCTTCAGCGGTCTTCTTCATCTTGCGCAGCACTTCAGCCGAAATTTGCGGCGGAGCGAGCTTCTGATCGCGCACTTCGACCCATGCGTCGCCGTTGTCGGCTTTCATGATCTTGTACGGCATCAGGCCGATGTCTTTCTGCACTTCTTTTTCTTCGAAGCGGCGGCCGATCAGGCGCTTGACCGCGTACAGCGTGTTCTTCGGGTTCGTGACCGACTGACGCTTCGCAGGCGCGCCGACGAGAATCTCGCCGTCTTCCATGTAAGCGATGATCGACGGCGTGGTGCGCGCGCCTTCCGAATTCTCGATCACCTTGACCGAATTGCCTTCCATGATCGCCACGCACGAGTTGGTCGTGCCGAGGTCGATGCCGATGATTTTGCCCATTTTTACTAATCTCCTGACTTTGATCGCTGCGGGAAGCGCCTTGTTTGCCCTGCTGGCGGTAAGGCGATCCGCTCTCAATTCCTACCTGCACTCAACATAAGTGCGTCCGCATCGTTTTCAAGACCTCTTTTACGATGCGGTCTTTAATTTTTTTCAATCGGGCGAACTTTCGCCCGAAATTGTTCCATCGGCTTGCGGGCCGGCGGTTTTTGCAGCATCAGCCACCCGGATTTTTTCCCGTGCGGCCGCAACCGCGGCCTGGAACTGCCCGAGGCCATGCCAGCCGGTTGCCCGGCCGAGCCGCTTGCCGCGGTAAAAAAAGAACCATGTGGGCACGCCGTGCAGCGTGAAGCGCCGCCCCAGTTCGCGATGCTCGTAAACGTTGCTGTGAAACCATTTGAGACCGAGAGCGCGAATCGCGTCCGGCTGCGCCAGCATGGCCTTCTTGGCAATCTCGCAGTTAAAGCAGTCGAGACCCCAGAAAAACACCACGGCCAGTTCATCGCCCGCTCCGGCGAGCCCGGCGTCGAATGACTCCGCGCTGAGCTCCTGCATCTCGAAGGCCGCGAACGCGGTGGCGTCGACGGGAATATTGGCCATGGCGACGCCTGCCAGACTAAACGGCTTCTGAACGCCTCGTCGCGCTTACTTCGGGGCCGCGACGGTCACGAGTGCCGGTCGCAGCACGCGATCGGCGATTACGAAGCCCTTTTGCAGCACGGCCACCACCGTGTTCGGCTCCTGGTCGGCCGGAACCATGGAAATGGCCTGATGGCGATGCGGGTCGAACTTCTCGCCAACCGGATTCAGGGCGACGACGCGACCCTTTTCCAGCGCGCCAGTGAGCTGGCGCAGCGTGAGTTCGACGCCTTCGCGCACTTTCGGCAGATCGTCGGTCGAATGGGCGACAGCTGCTTCGAGGCTGTCGATCACCGGCAGCAGATGCTCGGCAAAAGTCTCGATTGCAAACTTGTGCGCCTTGGCGACGTCTTCCTGAGCGCGGCGGCGCACGTTTTCAGTCTCAGCCTTGGCCCGCAGGAAGCTTTCCTGCAACTCGGCGATCTTTGCCTGAGCCTCGGCCAGTGCCGCTTGCTCGGCGCTTGCCGGCGAGTCGGTCGCCGCGTTCGCAGCGGCTTCCTGCTGAGGTGCCGCGGCCTCGGCGGCCTGGCGCGCGGTTTCGTCGGCGGGCTTGGAATTCTGGCTCGTCGGGTTCTCTTGCGTGTTTTCCATGTCGCTGAAAGTCGTTAAAAAGTGAAAGCGAGGTAAAAGCCGAGGGCGGCGGCAGCGCATCAAGCCTGGTGCGGTTTGTGCGTTGCAAAATCGCGACAGACAACTTCGCGAGTCACCGCAAATCAACACGGCAGATGAGGCCGGAAAGAACCATTTCAAGCGGTTCTCCCGGATCTTTTCGCACCACGGCCGGGCAGCGGAAATGCCTGGTTACAACCATTAATGCGACGCAATCAGATTGAGATTGAGTGCGGGCGGCAAGTGGCCTATGCTCCAACAAAGCATCGGAAAAGACGCGTTAACCCTAATCTGACGTAAGCCTTTCCGATATCTTGCAATTTCACCCGATTCGCCCGTCTTTATCCTGAACCTTCCCGAGGGGAGTAGCGTGAAACTGACCTTTGCAATCTCGGTGGTCGCATTGGTTCTGATTGCGGGCACCACGACCATCTGCATGTCCGGGGCTGTCAACGATCACACTACCGAATATGGTGGCGTGCACGCGACCATGGAACAACTGTTCAATCCCCGCCTGAAAGTTTGTCGATAGTGCGCCGGTCGCGCTTGGTCGGTCGGCCGTGCAATGCGGCGGCCGGCTCTCGATACGTCTTGCGCCGCTCCTGTTCGACCTGCCGCTTCAACTTACTCTCTTCGGTTTCCGCATAAAGCGTCTGCGCGACACTCGCCGGGCCGCGCACGTCGCACACGCCCAGCACCTCCACTTGCCACACGATCCGTTCGATCTCGATCTCGACCAGGTCACCGACCCGCACGTCTTTGGCCGGCTTGACGCTGGCGCCGTCAATGCGCACATGTCCTTTTTCGACGGCCGCCGCCGCGAGCGAACGCGTCTTGAAGAAGCGCGCCGCCCACAGCCATTTGTCGATGCGCAACTTGGCGCCGGCTTCGGTTGAAATCCTGTAATTCATGAGCCTGCTCAAGCTCCTGTCGTGTGCGGCACCGGTAGCGCCTGCACCGGCCAGCCCTGCAAATTCTGCGCAACGATTTCGCCCAACGCGGCAATCCACGCCTGCGAGGCGTTCAGGCAGGGAATCCGATGGAAATCCTGGCCGCCCGCGTGCAGGAATTCGTCGCGCACCTCCATGCCGATTTCCTCGATGGTTTCAAGGCAGTCGGCCGTAAAGCCCGGACAGAACAGATCAGCACGCCGCACGCCCGCCGAGCCCAGCTCCTTGAGCGTGGGTGCGGTGTACGGCTGCAGCCACTCGGCCTTGCCGAAGCGCGACTGGAACGTGATGCGGCATTCCACCGGCGTCAGTTCGAGTGCCTGCATCAGCAGCGCGCCGGTTTGCTGGCATTGCTCGTGGTATGGGTCGCCGAGATCCAGCGTGCGCTTGGGCACGCCGTGAAAGCTCAGCACCAGCTTGTCACCAGAGGCGAAATCCGGCCGGCCGTGCTGATGCCAATAGTGATGTACCTGCGCGGCGAGCGCCGCAATGTAGGCCGGATGATCGGCGTACTGGCGCACCGTGCGGATTTCCGGCTGATTGCGCATGCGCTTGAGCGCCGAAAAGGCGTCGTCGAACGCGGTGGCCGTGGTGGACGACGAATACTGCGGATACATGGGCATCAGCAGCACGCGTTCGGCGCCCGCCAGCTTGAGCTGGTTCAGCATGGCCGGAATGCCCGGCGTGCCGTAACGCATCGCGTAGTCGACGAGCACCGTGTAGTCGTTCAGTTGCAGCAGATGACGCAAGGCTTCCGTCTGCTTCTCGGTGTACACGCGCAGCGGCGAGCCTTCGGGCATCCACACTGTGGCGTATTTCTTGGCGGAGGCGCGGCCGCGGAACGGCAAAATCAACAGGCGCAAGATGATCTGCCAGAGCAGCGCCGGAATTTCGACCACCCGCGGATCGGAAAGAAACTGCGCGAGATAGCGGCGAACCGCACGCGGCGTCGGCGCGTCGGGCGTGCCGAGATTGATCAGGAGCACGGCGACGCGGTGTGATGTGGCGTTCTGTGAAGGCCGCTCGAGGTCGAAGCGCATAGGCAGCAGAAGTAACCGGTTAGGCGGAGTGGCGGTTCAAGTGGGAACCATTATAGCGGCGTGCTTCATGCACCGGTCCGCCGGACACCCCTGGCCATTCGGCCAATTGGCAAGCCGCGCGCCGTGACGCATTATTTGCGGCAGGAACCGGCGCGGCGAGGAGTCGAAAAGAAAGCTATTTACTGTTGGCTGAGCGTGAGGGAAAGCAGGCGCGCGGTAATGTCCACAATCGGAATCACGCGGTTGTAGGCCATGCGGGTCGGTCCGATCACGCCCAGGGTGCCGACAATCTTGCCGTTCACCTCGTAAGGCGCGGTGACCACGCTCATTTCCTCGATCGGCACGAGATTCGACTCGCCGCCAATGAAAATCTGCACGCCCGCCGCGTGACTCGACACGTCGAGCAATTGAAGGAGACTGGTCTTTTGGTCGAACACATCGAACAGCTTGCGCAAGCGCGCCATATCCGACGAGAGGTCGGCCACTTCGAGCAGGTTACGCTCGCCGGAAATCAGCACGGTCTCGCCCGTGTCGGCTTCGTCGGTGCTGGCCGTGACGGCGGCGTGCATCAGCGTGGTCATGTCGCCGCGCAGTTCGTCGATTTCTTCGCGCAGGCGGCGGCGCACGTCGTCGAACGAGAGGCCCGCGAAGTGCGCGTTGATGTAGTTGGAGGCTTCGACCAGTTGCGACGGCGAGAAATCGCGCTGGGTCGCCATGATGCGGTTCTGCACATCGCCTTCCGGCGTGACGATGATCAGCAGAATGCGTTTGTCGGACAAACGCATGAACTCGATCTGCTTGAACACGTGGCTGCGCCGCGGCGTGAGCACCACGCCGGCGAACTGCGACAGGTTGGACAGCACGCTCGCCGCAGCAGCGACGACTTTCTGCGGCTCGCCTGCCTTCAGCGTGGTCTTGACGGTACGCATCACGGCTTCTTCGTCGGCGGCGGACTCCACCGTCAGCATGGTGTCCACGAACAGGCGGTAGCCGCGCGGCGTGGGAATGCGGCCCGCGGAAGTGTGCGGGCTGATCACGAGCCCCAGGTCCTCGAGGTCGGACATTACGTTGCGGATGGTGGCGGGGCTCAATTCGAGGCCCGAATAGCGCGACAACGTGCGCGAGCCGACCGGCTGACCTTCGGCGATGTAGCGCTCGATCAGCGTTTTGAGGAGGGTTTGTGCGCGAGGATCTAGCATGACGGAAAATTTTAGCTCAATGGCACGACTACCGCGAGCGCTAGGGGCGCCCATCCCTGACGAACGCGCCACCGCTTGCCGCTGCGGCACGTTGCCTTCGGTCCGGCACATCATTGGCCGGCGTTCAGTCCGGCGCGTTACGGAGCACCTTGCGGGCCGCCTTCCGGGCGGCCCGGCTGGTGGCACCCCGCCGCACTTTAACCGGCGCGCATGTCATCAAGGCTTCACCATTCTAACGATAATCGCGAGAGGCGCTGGCGGCCCGCGCGCGCCGGCCCGTCACCGGGTCTGTCTACGGTTCTTTTCAGGCCCTACCTATGGTGTAATGCCGGCATGCAAGTGACCAGCCAGTTCAAGACCGTCGCGCTCGTCGGGCGCAACAATACGCCGGGTATCGCCGAGCCGTTGACCGCGCTCGCCTTGTGCATCGCGAAGCGCGGCTTCGAGGTCGTGTTCGAAGCCGACACCGCTGCCGAGATCGGCGTCACCGACTACCCGGCGCTGCGTCCCGCCGAGATCGGCGCGCGCGCCGACGTGGCCGTGGTGCTGGGCGGCGACGGCACGATGCTCGGTATCGGCCGACAGCTCGCGCCGTATCGCACGCCCTTGATCGGCATCAACCATGGGCGGCTCGGCTTCATTACCGACATTCCGATCTCCGACATGCGCGAGATCGTGCCGCAAATGCTGTCCGGCAATTTCGAGCGCGAAGAACGGGTGCTGCTCGAAGCGCGCATCATGCGCGACGGCAACCCGATCTATCACGCACTGGCCTTCAACGACGTAGTGGTCAACCGCAGCGGCTTCTCGGGCATGGCGGAACTGCATGTCTCGGTGGACGGCCGCTTCATGTACAACCAGCGCTCGGACGGCCTGATCGTGGCCACGCCCACCGGCTCGACCGCTTACGCGCTGTCGTCGCAAGGGCCGATTTTGCATCCGCAGTTGCAGGGCATCGTGCTGGTGCCGATCGCGCCGCACGCGCTGTCGAACCGTCCGATCGTGCTGCCGGACGATTCCAAGGTGAGCATCCAGATCGTCTCGGGCCGCGAAGTGAACGTCAATTTCGATATGCAGTCGTTCACCTCGCTCGAACTGAGCGACACGATCGAAGTGCGCCGCTCGCGTCATACGGTGCCGATGCTGCATCCGGTCGGCTACAGCTATTTCGCCACGCTGCGCAAGAAGCTGCACTGGAACGAATACCCGTCGCACGAAGAAGACCCCAAGCCCTGAGCGGCAAGGACACCCGGAACGCGAACGCCGCCGCTGCCGAACCCTGACTACCCAGCTCACCAGACCACCTCCATGCTTCGCCACCTCTCGATACGCGACTTCGTCATCGTCGCCGCGCTCGATCTCGAATTCGACAGCGGCTTCACTGTTTTCTCCGGCGAAACCGGCGCCGGCAAGTCGATCCTGATCGACGCGCTGGCGCTCGCGCTCGGCGCCCGTGCCGATGCGAACGTCGTGCGCACGGGCGAAAGCCGCGCGGACATCACCGCGGAGTTCGAAACGCATGCGCAGGTCGAGCACTGGCTCGACGAGCAGGCGCTCGGCACAATCGGCGCCGACGGCCATCACGGCAGCACCGTCATGCTGCGGCGCGTGGTGGATGCCAACGGCCGCTCGCGCGCCTTCATCAACGGCACGGCGGCGACGCTCGCGCAGTTGCGCGAGGTCGGCGAAATGCTGGTGGATATTCATGGCCAGCACGCGCACCAGTTGCTGATGCGCCCCGACGCGCAACGCGAACTGTTCGACACCCACGCCGGCCTGTCCGACACGGCGGCCATCGTCACGCGGGCATGGCGCACATGGCGCGAGAAGGTTCAGGCGGTCGAGCATGCGCAAACACGTGACCGTGAACTGCAACTGGAACGCGAGCGCCTCGCCTGGCAACTCACCGAACTGGACAAGCTCGCGCCGCAGCCGGGCGAGTGGGAAGAGGTCAATGCCGAGCATCGGCGGCTGTCGCATTCGGCCAATCTGATCGACGGCGTGCAAGGCGCGCTCGGCGCGCTGTCCGAATCGGACGAGGCCATGATCACGCATCTGTCCTCGATCGTGTCGAAGGTGCGCGATCTGGCGGAGATCGATCCGGCTTTGAACGACGTGCTGGCCGCGCTGGAGCCGGCCGAAATCCAGTTGCAGGAAGCGGCGTATTCGCTGAGCCATTACGCGCAAAAGCTCGAACTCGACCCGGACCGGCTCGCGCAGGTCGAAAAGCGTCTGGATGCATTGCATTCGGCCGCGCGAAAATTCCGTCTGCAGCCGGAAACGCTGCCTGAAGAACACGAGGCGCGTCGCGCGCAATTGGCCGCGCTCGACGCCGCCGCGGACCTCGACAGCCTGCACGCCGCCGAGGCCAAAGCCAAAGAAGCCTTCCTGACCGAGGCAAAGAAACTGTCGAAGGCGCGTGCCAAGGCCGGCAAGGCGCTGGGCGCGGCGGTCACCACGGGCATGCAGGAACTGTCGATGAAAGGCGGCAGCTTCGAAGTCGCGCTGGTGCCGCTGCCCGAAGGTGGCGCGCACGGGCTCGAACAGGTCGAGTTCCGGGTCGCCGGTCATGCAGGCGTGCCGCTGCGGCCGCTCGCGAAGGTCGCCTCGGGCGGCGAGCTGGCGCGTATCAGCCTCGCGTTAGCGGTAATCGCCAGCGCCGCCAGCCCGACACCCACGCTCATTTTCGACGAAGTGGATACCGGCATCGGCGGCGGCGTCGCCGAAGTAGTCGGGCGGCTTCTGCATCAGCTCGGCCAGCAGCGCCAGGTGCTGTGCGTCACGCATTTGCCGCAAGTCGCCGCGCGCGGCGACCACCATTTCCAGGTGGCCAAAGCGGGCAATGGCAAAGGCGGCACGGTCAGCAGCGTGACTTCGCTCGACAAGGCGAACCGCATCGAAGAAGTGGCACGGATGCTCGGCGGCCTGGAGATCACCCCGACCACCCGCAAGCACGCGAAGGAAATGCTGGCAGCCTAGTTGCTGGACAGACGGGGGGCATCCCCCCGTCGCCGCGAGCCGATCAATCCGCGCGCCCTCACCCGAACACGCGCTTCCACAACCCGAGCACGGCTTCACGCTCGTTGGCCACCAGCGCCGGCTCGACGCGCGCCTTCTCCATGCCGTCCAGCCGCAGCTTGTGTTGCAATTTGCGGTAAGTGCGATATGCCGCGCCGACCGTCTCCGCTTCCGCCTCGCTCATCAGGCCGAAGCGCGACACTTCCCGCAGCAGCGCAATGTTGCCGGTGTTGCGGATCAGCTCGGGGTCGCTCGCCGCGTGCAGCAACACCCAGTACTGCACGGTGAATTCGATATCCACCATCCCGCCGCGATCGTGCTTCAGATCGAACAGCGCCGTATGGTTCGGATGCCCCGCCCCGACGCGCTCGCGCATCTCGACGATCTCCTTCGCGAGCGGCGCCGCTTCGCGCGGCGTGGTCAGCACCTGTTCGCGGATGGCCTCGAATTTCGCGCCGATCTCGGCGTCGCCCGCGCAATAACGGGCGCGGCTCAATGCCTGGTGTTCCCATACCCACGCCGTATTGGCCGCGTCGCCCTCGCGCAGCTGGTAGCGGCGGAACGCATCCAGATCGGTGACGAGCAGGCCCGACTCGCCGTTCGGCCGCAACCGCAAGTCGACGTCGAACAGCGTACCCGCGCCGGTCGCGGTCGTGAGCCAGGTGATGAGGCGCCGGGTGTAGGTGGAGTAGACGTCGGCTGCGGCGTCGTCGGTGTCGTCGTAGAGGAAGATCACGTCCAGGTCGGATGCATAACCCAACTCCTTGCCGCCCAGCTTGCCGTACGCGATCACCGCGAAACGCGGCACTTCGCGATGGCGCTTCGGCAACTGCTTCCAGACCGCTTCGAGCGTGACGTCGAGCACGGCGTCGGCGAGTTCGGACAGCCGGTCGCTCACATGTTCGACACTCAGCTTGCCGGCCAGATCGATCAGCAGAATGCGGAACACCTCGGCCTGGTGCGCGTGGCGCAGCAGATCCATCTGCTGTTCCACGCCGTCGGCGGCGGCCAGACGCAGGCGCAGGGTGCGCTTGAATTCGGGCCAGTCGAACGGACTATCCATCGCTTCGTCGTCGAGCAACTCGTCGAGCAATTGCGGATGGCGGATCAGATAACCGGCCGCCCAGCGCGATCCGCCGAGCACCGACAGCACGCGGTGCAGTGCCTGCGGATATTCGGTCAGCAGCGCCAGATACGCGCCGCGCCGGCTGACCGCTTCCAGCAGGTCGAAGAAGCGCGCCACCGTATCGCCGCGCCGCGCGGCAGGCTCCAGCGTGCGCGCGGCTTCGAGCGCGCGTTGCGCGACGATGTCGAAGCGTTGCCGGCTGCGCTCGGCCAGCCCCGCGTAACGCGACGACTGCCATACCGCGCGCAGCCGCGCGAGCAGTTCGCCCGGCTCGGCCACGCCGAGTTCGATCAGGCGCGCCTGCAGGACTTCGTCGGCGCTGTCGTCGGCGAGTGCGCTGCTCCAGACCCATGCGGCAGCGCCGTCTTCGGGTGCACCGCAGCCGTCGCGACCGTTCACCTTGTCGGCGAAAATCTGATCGAACTGCTGTTCGACGAACTCGCGATGCTCATCGAGCTTCGCCATCAGCGCGGCGTAATCGTCGCAGCCCATGGCGCGGGCGAGCGCCGCGCGTTCCTCTGGCGCGACCGGCATGGCATGGGTTTGCGCGTCGTTGCGGTATTGCAGACGGTGTTCAAGTTCGCGGAGGAAACGATAAGCCTGCGAGAGCTTCACGCAGACCGACGTATCGATCAGCCCGTGCGTCGCCGCATGACGCAGCACGGCGAGGGTCGGCCGCACGCGAAAGCCCGCGTCCTGGCCGCCACGGATCAACTGGAATACCTGCGCGCTGAATTCGATTTCGCGGATGCCGCCGCGCCCGAGCTTGATGTCGTCGGCCTTGTCGGGCCGCATGGACGCGCGACGCTGCGCCTCCTGGCGAATCTGCAGATGCAGCGCGCGAATCGCGCTGATCACGCCGAAATCGAGATAGCGGCGGTAGACAAACGGCGTGACGATCGCGTCGAGCTGTTTCTGTAACCGCTGCGCCGCGTCGCTCGTGCCTTCGGACACGAGACGGCCCTTGATCCACGCGTAGCGCTCCCACTCGCGGCCCTGCACGTAGAAATACTCTTCGAGCATGCCGAGGCTGCATACAAGCGGCCCCGAATCGCCGTTCGGCCGCAGCCGCATATCGACCCGGAACACGTAGCCGTCGGCGGTGACTTCGGCGAGGGCGCCGATCAGGCGTTTGCCGAGGCGCGTGAAAAAGTCCTGGGTGGCGATCGGAGAACGCTGGCCGCCCGCAGTCTCGCCGTCCTCTTCATAAATGAAGATCAAGTCGATATCCGACGACACATTCAGTTCGCGGCCACCGAGCTTGCCCATGCCTACCACGCCGAGCGCGAGCCGCTCGCCGTGCGGTCCGCGTGGCTCGCCGTACAGCGCTTCGAGTTCGGCGGACAGGACGGCGAGAGCGCGCTGGATCGTCGTCTCGGCCAGATCGGTCATCGTGCCGGTGACTTCGGCGACATCCGCCGCGCCGGCGAGATCGCGCTCCATCACGGCGCAAAACACCTCGGTGCGCAACTGGCGCAGCGCCCGTTTGAGTGCATCTTCACTCAATGGCGCACCGGTCGCGCCAGCCGCCTCGGCGCACAATGCGTCGAAACGGGCGTCGATACGGTCTCGGGTCAGCGGCAAGGAAGCGAGCGCCGCCACCTGCGCGACGAGTTGCGGGCGGGCCGCCGCGGCGCGCGCCGCGTAGTGTGAATAGCTGGAACTCAGGAGAGTGGCGTCTGTCATCAAGGGTCTGGCTCGCTCGTTGCTTGATCAGCTTGGTTCAATTCGCAGCAGCACACGGCGCGACAGCCTCGCGCAGGTCGCGAGACGGCGCGCAGACAGGGTTTGCAGGAAGTCCGCCCACGCTATTCCGTGTGTTACATTTCGTCGTTAATTCGCAAAACTACCATACGCCCACCCGCCGCAGCATGTCCGAGCGAAACGAATCCGCCGACCCTCACGAAACCGGGCAGGTCCGGCCTGTGAGCGGAAGCGACCACATCGTGCTGCGTCGGACCTTTCACGTGGTCCTCGCGATCGCGCTCGTCCTGTACTTCGTTGCCACGGGTCTGTTTCTCGCATTGCGCTATGTGGTGCTGCCGCGCGCCGACTCGTTCCGCCCGCGCATCGAGGCGATCGTTTCAGAAAAGCTCCATGCGCAGTTCACCATCGGCAAGCTCGCGCCATATTGGAGCGGCTTCCAGCCGGGCCTCGACGTCACCAACCTCGTGATCCGCGATCACGAAGGCAAAACCGCGCTGACGATTCCGCACGCCACCGCCACGCTTTCGTGGAAATCGCTCTGGCAGTTTCATCCGGCGCTCTCCAGCCTGATCGTCGATCAGCCGGACGTGCTGGTGTCGCGCAGCAGCGACGGCGTGCTCTCGGTGGCGGGCGTGCCGGTGCCGACGCGCCACAGCGGCAACGATGTCCTGTCCACCTGGCTGTTGCGTCAACAGGCGATCGTGGTGCGCGGCGGCGTGCTGCGCTGGCGCGATGCGCAGCGTGACGCACCCGAGCTTGCCTTGCGCGATATCCGGATCGCGATTCTCAACGACGGCTACGATCACCGGCTGGCGCTACAGGCGCCCGCCGAAGGGCATGTCCTGCACGGTCCGCTTGATTTCCGCACCCATTTCAGACACGCGCCGCTCTCGGCAATCGGCAAGCCGATCAACTGGACGGGCCAGGTGTACGTCTCGACCGGCCCGGTCGATCTGCCGACGCTCGCGCGTTACGTCAATTCCCCGTTCGAGATGTATGCCGGCCGGATCGACAACGCGATCTGGATCGACTTCGCCGAGGGTCGCATGAAGTCGGCCGGCGGACAGCTCGCCGGCGCCGACGTCGCCATGCGGGTACGTCCGACCCAACCGAAGCTGCTAGTGCCGGTGGCCAACTTTTCGTGGCGCCTCGAGGCCGAACAGGGCGACTACAGGCTGCAACTGAGCCAGCTGCACGCCGAACTCGGCCAGCCGCCGCTCGACGACGGCACGCCGCTCACGCGCATGCTCGCGTTCGACACGCTGAACGGACGCTTCCGGACTGCCTCGCAGCAGCATGGACAACTCGTCAGCGTGAGCGGCGATCGCGTCGACCTCGGCGTCCTCGCCGAATTCAGCCGTGCGTTGCCGCTGCCGGGGCGCCTCCTGAACAATCTGGTGCGCTACAACCCACGCGGTCTGGTGGCCAACTATCTGATCGAAGTCGAGCGCGGTAAGCCAGAGTCCGGCGAAGCGGGCAGCGATCATCGCCCGAGCGGCGCCGAGCCGATCGAGCGTTATCGCTTCAAGGGCGATCTGCAAGGCATCAGCGTCGCCGCGCAGGAACCGCCGCCGGGGCTCACGCCGCTGAATCACCCGCGCGCGGGGATCCCCGGTATCGAGAATCTGTGGGGCAGCGTGGATGCCGACGAAAACCACGGCACCGCCCTGCTCGACACCTCCAACGTCGCCATTACGCTGCCGGGCGTGTTCGACGACCCGCGCCTGAAGCTCGACCGCCTGCACGGCCGCGCCGACTGGACGATTGCGCCGAAAGCGCCGGGCGAGAACCGTCCTGCATTCACCGTGAAGCTCGCTGATTTCGGCGTCTCGAACGCAGACGTCGCAGCCACCGCCAGCGCCGACTACAGCAACCCGGGCCACGGGCGAGGCTCGCTCGATCTGAAAGCCGACTTCCAGCGCGCGAAGGTGACGCGCATCACCCGCTATCTGCCCACCAGCATCAGCGAAAAGCTGCGCATCTATCTGGGCCACGGTTTGCAGGCCGGCATGTCGCACGGCGCGACGATCGAAGTGCACGGCGATCTGACCAAGTTCCCCTATTCGCGCGACCCGAGCGCCGGGCAGTTCCATATCGTGGCGCCGTTCAAGGGCGGCAAGTTCGATCCGACGCCCTACCCGCCGCGCAAGATGAAGAACGGCACGCCGAACGTGTGGCCGGCGCTCGACGGCATCGATGGCGTGTTCGAGCTCAAGCAGAACGTGATGCGCTTCGACATCGACCGGGCGCATTACAAGCAGGTCGCGCTCACCGGCGTCAACGGCCGGATCGACGACCTCGGCACCAAGGCGTCGAGCCTCGTCATCAAAGGCGATGGCCATGGTCCGCTCGCCGACATGCTCGACTATGTGAACGCCAGCTCGCTCGGCATCATGGCGAAGCACGAGACCGAGAAGGTGCGCGCCGAAGGGCCCGCGTCGCTCGCGCTCAAACTGACGGTGCCGCGCACGCCCAAGCCGCATATCGCCGTGGAAGGCGCCGTCGGTTTCCAGAACAACCGCCTGAGCGTCGAGAACGTGCCGCCGCTGTCGCAACTGAAGGGCAAGGTGCATTTCACCGAGCACACGGCGCAAGTGGACCGGCTCTCCGGGCAATTCCTCGGCGGCGATATGCATGCCAATGGCGGTCTGAAGCAGGACGGCACGTACGCGCTCGACCTCGGCGGCCATATCGCCGTCGACGCGGCACGCGGACTCAACCTGCATGGCCCGACCGCGCAGGTGCTGACGCGCATGAGCGGCAGCGCGCCGTACGCGCTCAACGTGCGCGGCGCCAAGGGGCGTTTGCCCGAAGTAACGGCGAACTCCGATCTGACCGGCCTTGCGCTCGACTTCCCCGCGCCGTTCAACAAGCCCGTCGGCACGCCGATGCCGCTGCGCTTCGCCGTCGGCCCGTCCACCACGCCGGGCGAAACGGGACTGGAGCGCGCCGATCTCACCTTCGGCCCGATCGCCGCCGCCTATCTGCTGCGCTATCAGCCGAAAACGCCGCCCACGGTCGTGCGCGGCGCGGTGGGCGTGAACAGACCCGCCGACCTGCCGTCCGAAGGCGTGATCGCCGCCGTCGACCTGGACGCATTCGACGCGGACGCGTGGCGCGCGCTGGCCACGCAATTACGCAGTAAAGATGCGCCCGCGCCCGCCACGGCCACCGCGACACCGCCCGCGCCGAATCCGGTCGTCGCGCAATTCCTACCGAGCCGCTTTGCGGTGCACATCGACACGCTGACGCTGCTCAAGCGTCACTGGGACAGCGTGATCGTGGGCGCGTCGCATGCGGATCGCACATGGCAGGCGAACATCGCCTCGAATCAGGTGTCCGGCCACGTGTCCTGGCTGCCTGGCCCGACCAAAGACTCGCCCGGCACGCTGCAGGCGCGCTTTGCCCGCGTGGTGATTCCGTCGGCCACCGACAAGGATCTGCTCGGCCAGGCAATCTCGGCGCCCGCGCAGAACATGCCGTCCATCGACCTCGTGGTCAACGAATTGATCGTGCGCGACCACAACATTGGCCGTCTCGAAGTCGACGCGCACAACTTCGACGAAGACGGCGTGCCGGTCTGGCAACTCGACAAGCTCGACATCACCAACCCCGCCGCCACGCTGACCGCCACCGCCAACTGGCGGACCTCGACCGAGCTCGGCAGCAGCGCCGACGAAGCCACGCCGCGCCGCACCGTGTTCGATTTCAAGCTGGACATCAAGGACGCCGGCGCGCTGCTGGAACGCTTCGGCCAGCCGCGCACGCTCAAGGCGGGCAGCGGCTCGCTCTCGGGCAAGATGATGTGGCAAGGCGGCCCGACCAGGATCGACTATCCGACCTTCAACGGCAATCTGGCCGTCGATCTGCGCCACGGCCAGATCCTCAAGGTCGATCCGGGCGTCGCCAAGCTGCTGGGCGTGCTCAGCCTGCAAAGTCTCGCGCGCTTCGCCACCCTGAACTTTCGCGACGTGATCGGCGAAGGCCTGCCGTTCGAGCACGTCACCGGCACGGCGCAGATTCACAACGGCATTGGCCGCACCGAGAACTTCGAGATGGTCACCGCCCCGGCGCGCGTCGAGATGAAGGGTTCGGTCGATCTCGCCCAGGAGACCCAGGATCTGCACGTTCAGGTCGTGCCGACGGTCAGCGCCGGCGCTGCCGTGATCGCCGCGACGGTCATCAATCCGCTGCTCGGGCTGGGCGCGCTGGTGGCCGATCTGGCGTTCACCCAGTCGGTCTCGCACGCCTTCGCCCGCGAGTATGCGATCACCGGTTCGTGGTCGAAACCGCACGTCGAGCGGGTGAAGAGCGATCGCGGTAAGATGGACGCTCCGGCTTCGACCGTGGAAGCGCACTGAGCCTGTCTCCGACCCTTTGCCCGGTCAGACAGGCGCCGTACGGCACGATCGGTCCCAGCCAGCCTTGAACGACGTATGCGGCGCAAGCGGTTCGCGCCGCCGCCTTGCCGGGAGTTTTCCGAAACGCTCATGAGCGAAACACACGTCTCTTCAACCGTCTCCAGCGGTTCCCTGGAAAGCGCCTTCCGGGTCGCCGCGCTGCAAATGGTGAGCACCCCGGATCGCGATCGTAATCTCGCCGAAGCCGGGCGCCTGATCGCCGAGGCCGCCGCCGGCGGCGCGCAACTCGTCCTGCTGCCTGAGTACTTCTGCTTCATGGGCTTCAAGGACACGGACAAGCTCGCCGTGCGCGAACCCTATCAGGACGGCCCGATCCAGCGCTTTCTCGCCGACGCCGCGCGCCGCCACCAGGTCTGGGTGATCGGCGGCACGCTGCCGTTGATGTCGCCAGAAGCGTCGCGCGTGCTGAACACCACGCTGGTGTTCGACCCACAAGGCAACGAGGCCGCGCGCTACGACAAGATCCACCTGTTCAACTTCGAAAAGGGCGAGGAATCGTTCGACGAAGCGCGCACCATCTGCCCCGGCGGCGAAGTCCGCAGCTTCGAAGCGCCGTTCGGCCGTGTCGGCCTGTCGGTCTGCTACGATTTGCGCTTTCCGGAGCTGTACCGGCGCATGGGCGACTGCGCGCTGATCGTGGTGCCGTCGGCGTTCACATACACGACCGGCCGCGCGCATTGGGAAATGCTGCTGCGCGCCCGGGCGGTCGAAAACCAGTGTTATGTGCTGGCCGCGGCGCAAGGCGGCAAGCATGAAAATGGCCGCCGTACCTGGGGCCACAGCATGCTGATCGACCCGTGGGGCGAAATCGTCGCGGTGCGCGACGAAGGCGCAGGCGTGGTCGCCGGCAATCTCGAGCGTGCGCGTATCGACGAAGTGCGACAGAGTCTGCCCGCCTGGCGTCATCGCGTACTCAGTTGACTGAGTTGACTCCTCTGACCACATTGATCAACCCACTCGTGTGACATTGAAAGTGCGGCGCCCTGGACTCATCTGGTGAGTGACAGACGCGCTAACCGAATCCTTCGTATCGAGCAGAACATACTTCGCATGAACATCATCGAACCCGGTATCCGTAATCTCGCCACCGCCAAGGACATTCTCCTGACGCCCTACGGTCTCGACGAAGCCCTGCTCACCCGCACGCTCGCCGAAATCTTCACGCACAAGATCGACTACGCCGACCTGTATTTCCAGTACACGCGCAGCGAAGCGTGGAGTCTCGAAGAAGGCATCGTGAAGTCCGGCAGCTTCAGCATCGACCAGGGCGTCGGCGTGCGCGCCGTGTCGGGCGACCGCACGGCTTTCGCCTATTCGGACGACCTGTCGCCCGAAGCGATCCGCCAGGCGGCGCTCGCCACTCGCTCGATCGCCAAGGCAGGCGGCGGCAAGCAGAAGATCAAGGTGGCCTCGTCGCTGACCGGCATCGCCGGGCGCGATCTGTATCTGCCGGCCGATCCGCTGCATTCGCTCGACGCCACCGCCAAGGTCAAGCTGCTCGAGCGCATCGAAAAGATGGCGCGCGGCCGCGATCCGCGCATCCAGCAGGTCATGGCCGGCCTCGCCGGTGAATACGACGTGGTGCTGGTCGCACGCAGCGACGGCGGCTTCGCGGCCGACATCCGGCCGCTCGTGCGCGTGTCGGTCACGGTGATCGCCGAGCAGAACGGCCGCCGCGAAATCGGCAGCGGCGGCGGCGGCGGCCGCTTCGACTACGGCTATTTCACCGACGACGTGCTGTCGGGCTACGTCGACGACGCTGTGCATGCGGCGCTGGTCAACCTCGACGCGCGTCCCGCGCCGGCCGGCGCGATGACTGTCGTACTCGGACCGGGCTGGCCCGGCGTGCTGCTGCACGAAGCGATCGGCCACGGTCTCGAAGGCGACTTCAACCGCAAAGGTTCGTCGGCATTCGCGGGGCGCATCGGCGAACAGGTCGCCGCCAAGGGCGTGACCGTGGTGGACGACGGCACGCTGCCGAACCGCCGCGGCTCGCTCAATATCGACGACGAAGGCAATCCGACCCAGTGCACCACGCTGATCGAAGACGGCATTCTGAAGGGCTACATCCAGGACACGCTGAACGCGCGCCTGATGAAGATGCCGGTCACGGGCAACGCGCGCCGTGAGTCGTACGCGGCGCTGCCCATGCCGCGCATGACCAACACGTACATGCTCAACGGCGACAAGGACCCGCAGGAAATCCTCGCCTCCGTGAAGAACGGGCTGTATGCGGTGAACTTCGGCGGCGGCCAGGTCGACATCACGAACGGCAAGTTCGTGTTCTCGGCGTCCGAGGCGTACATGATCGAAAACGGCAAGGTCACGTACCCGGTGAAGGGCGCGACGCTGATCGGCAGCGGCCCGGAGTCGCTCAAATACGTGACCATGATCGGCAACGACATGAAGCTCGATTCGGGCGTCGGCGTGTGCGGCAAGGAAGGCCAAAGCGTTCCGGTGGGCGTCGGCCAGCCCACGCTGCGCATCGAGAAGATGACAGTCGGCGGTACTGCCTGATTTCGCAGTAAACGCATACTTCGTGCATGCATTGCGCGAAGTATGCGGATTTCCCGCATTTTTACGCCCCGCGGCTTGCAAGCGCAGCCTGCCCGGGTTATAAAGTCACTCACCCTTTTTGACCTGCGACCTCATTCGTCATGTCCGCCAAGTTTTATTTTTACTTTTTTTGGCATCTCAGACCGCTGGCGGATCGAGAGGGGTGTTAGTGCACGCAGAACACCGAGAATTCCCGAAAAACCGCCAGCCAGCCTGGCGGTTTTTTTTCGCCTCATGTCTTTGAAACTTTATTTTTGACGATTGTCCGCTCTGGCATCGCTGCTTCATCGCAATCCTGACTGCCCGCGCGAACACGCTACGAACCGATTGGAGAACACCATGCCCCCGCACAATACCGACGATGTCCGCATCCGCGAGTTGAAAGAACTCACGCCGCCCGCTCACCTGATCCGCGAATTCGCCTGCGACGAAACGGTGTCCGACGTGATCTACAACTCGCGCACCGCGATGCATCGCATTCTGCACGGCATGGAAGATCGTCTGATCGTCATCATCGGACCGTGTTCGATCCACGATACGAAGGCCGCGATGGAGTACGCGGGGCGGCTGGTCGAGCAGCGCAAGCGCTTTGCCGGGGAACTTGAAATCGTGATGCGCGTGTACTTCGAGAAGCCGCGCACGACGGTGGGCTGGAAGGGTCTCATCAACGACCCGCACATGGACAACAGCTTCAAGATCAACGACGGCCTGCGCACCGCGCGCGAGTTGCTGTTGCGCATCAACGAACTCGGCCTGCCGGCCGGCACCGAATACCTCGACATGATCAGCCCGCAGTACATCGCCGACCTGATCTCGTGGGGTGCGATCGGCGCGCGCACGACGGAATCGCAAGTGCACCGCGAACTGGCATCGGGCTTGTCGTGCCCGGTCGGCTTCAAGAACGGCACGGACGGCAACGTCAAAATCGCCGTCGACGCGATCAAGGCCGCCTCCCAGCCGCACCATTTCCTGTCGGTCACCAAGGGCGGCCACTCGGCGATCGTCTCGACCGCGGGCAATGAGGACTGCCACATCATCCTGCGTGGCGGCAAGACGCCGAACTACGACGCGGACAGCGTGAACGCCGCGTGCGCGGACATCGGCAAGGCCGGTCTCGCCGCGCGTCTGATGATCGACGCGAGCCACGCGAACAGCTCGAAGAAACACGAGAACCAGATTCCGGTGTGCGCGGATATCGGCCGCCAGATTGCTTCGGGTGACGAACGGATTGTCGGCGTGATGGTGGAATCGCACCTGGTGGCGGGCCGCCAGGATCTGCAGGAAGGCTGCGCGCTGACGTACGGCCAGAGCATTACCGACGCGTGCATCGGTTGGGACGAAAGCGTCGCCGTGCTGGAAGGCCTCGCCGACGCAGTGAAGCAACGTCGTGTGGCGCGTGGCAGCGGCAACTGAACCCACACTGATTGCAGCAGCGGATGCACGGAAAAACCCGGCTCGATGATGAGCCGGGTTTTTTGTTAGCCGAACGGACGAATGGTGCTCCCTTAACCGCCTCTGTACCTTAACAACCTATGGCCGGGTCGAATGCGACTTGACCGGGATGAAGGTTGTGTATAATATTTTGTACATGAAAGGCGGCTATGGAGCAGGACAAAGAAATTCGCTGGCTAGGCTCCAGCTATAGCGATTTACTCGCTTTTCCCGAGGAAATGCGTCGTCGAGCGGGGTTTCAACTCGGCAAAATTCAGGCAGGCCTCGACCCTGACGACTGGAAGCCGTTTGACTCGATCGGCCCCGGAACGCGCGAGATTCGCATCAGGGAAGCAGACGGCATTTATCGCGTCATGTACGTGACCAAGTTCGTGGAAGCACTGTACGTGCTGCATTGCTTCCAGAAGAAAAGCCAGAAGCTGGGTCCGCGCGACAGGAAGATTGCCGAAACGCGGTATCGCGCAATCAGGTCACACCACCTCTGGTCACATCACCATTAACAATAGGAAAACTAACAATGACGATCGACACCAAAATTCGTCACGTAAGCAGGCCCGGCGCCAATCTGTTCCTCGAGCTCGGCTTTTCCGCTGAAGAGGCGAAGCGGCTGCACGCGGCGTCGCAGAAACAGATCAACGACACGCGGCTGCTCAAGGAGCAACTCATGACAGAACTGTCCACGTGGATCGAACAGCATCATCTGAAACAGGCCGAGGCGGCCGAGATCCTGATGGTGTCGCGCCCGCGCGTGTCCGACGTGGTCAACAAGAAGACCACCAAGTTCACTATCGATACGCTGGTGGAAATGATGAGCCGGATCGGCAAGCCGGTCACGCTGGCGGTCGGCTAACGTGTATGGATCGCCAATGCGTATGGTGTTGCATGCAACATCGCGCTGTCATACACGTATCGCCACGGCTCGACTCTAGCCTGCGCCGCGCTCGTGTTGCCACAGCACGTCAGTGCCGCCGTCCGCACGGTTGAGCACGCGCGCAAGCACGAACAATAGATCCGACAGCCGGTTCACATACTGGCGCGGCGCGGCGTTGATGGCCTCGTATTCCCCCAACGCAACAATTGCCCGTTCGGCGCGCCGGCATACCGTGCGGCACACATGTGCGAGCGAAGCCGCGCGCGAGCCGCCGGGCAGAATGAACTCCTTAAGCGGCGGCAAGTCGGCGTTGTAGTCCGCAAGCCAGTCGTCGAGTTGGGCGAGATGCCCGTCGGTAATCATCGTATAGCCGGGAATGCATAGCTCGCCGCCAAGGTCGAACAGGTCATGCTGAATCGCGACCAGCGCCGCACGAACCTTGTCCGGTAAGGTTTCACACAACAGTACGCCGAGGTTGGAGTTGAGTTCGTCCACGTCGCCGATCGCGGCGATCCGTGCGCTGTCTTTGCGCACACGGGTGCCGTCGCCGAGACCCGTGGTGCCGTCGTCGCCCGTTCGGGTAGCGATCTTGCTCAAGCGGTTGCCCATCATATCTCCCATGCATTCAGTGACGACGCGCGGCCCCATGTATCCCAACGCGGCTCATCGGGCACCGCGTTTATCCATATTGCGCGCATCGTGAAGTCGCCGCCATTATAGAAGCGCCCGCCTGCTCCAACGCCGGCCCGTGGGCGATCGGCGTAAAATGAAACAGATGCTGCAAACCAGCATTGCCCCACCTATCAGGAGACATGCGTGAATCATCCCGTGCCGCCGGCCCCGCTGCGCCGGCCGTTTCCCGCCGAGCTGCTGAGCGCGCTCAAAGCCGCGTTCGCCGACCGCGTGTCCGTATCCGAAGCCGTGCGCGCGCATCACGGCCGCGACGAGTCGCCGTTCGATCCCCAACTGCCTGACGCCGTCGTGTTCGCCCGCACCACCGAAGACGTGCAAAACGTCGTCAAACTGTGCGGCCAGTACAACGTCCCGATCATCCCTTACGGTAACGGCTCTTCGCTGGAAGGGCATTTGCTCGCGGTACAGGGCGGCGTATCGATCGATCTGTCTGAAATGAACCGGGTGTTGTCGATCAACGCCGAAGACCTGACGGTTACCGTCGAGCCCGGCATCTCGCGCAAGCAGTTGAACGAGGCATTGCGCGATACGGGCCTGTTCTTCCCGATCGACCCGGGCGCGGACGCGAGCATCGGCGGTATGTCGGCCACGCGCGCGTCGGGCACTAACGCCGTACGCTACGGCACGATGCGCGAGAACGTGCTCGGGCTGACCGTGGTTCTGGCCGATGGCCGCGTGATCAAAACCGGCACCCGCGCCCGCAAGTCGTCCGCGGGTTACGACCTCACGCGCCTGTTCGTCGGCTCGGAAGGCACGCTCGGCGTGATTACGGAAATTACAGTCCGCCTGTATCCGCAACCGGAAGCGGTGTCCGCCGCGGTGTGCGCGTTCCCGTCAATGGGCGACGCGGTCCGCGCGGTCATCGAAACGATCCAGATCGGCGTGCCGATCGCGCGCGTCGAATTCGTCGACTCGCTCGCTATCCGCTCGATCAACCGCCACTCGAATCTCACGCTGCGTGAAGCGCCCACATTATTCTTCGAATTCCATGGCACCGAGGCCGGCGTGAAAGAGCAGGCCGAACTGGTCCAGGACATCGCCGCGCAAAATGCCGGCGAAGGTTTCGAATGGGCCACGCGACCGGAAGACCGTAGCCGCCTGTGGAACGCGCGCCACAACGCCTATTTCGCCATGCTGCAACTGAAGCCCGGTTGCCGTGCGGTCACGACCGACGTCTGCGTGCCGATCTCGCGCCTCGCGGAATGCGTGGAGGAAACGGAACAGGACCTGAAGGACTCGCCGCTGCCCTGCCCGATCGTCGGCCATGTCGGCGACGGCAACTTCCACGTCGCGATCCTGATCGATCCGAACAAGCCGGAAGAACTGGTCGAAGCCGAGCGCCTGAACCATCGCATTGTGCAACGCGCGCTGCGCATGGACGGCACCTGCACGGGCGAGCATGGCGTCGGCTTGCACAAGATGGGCTTCCTGCTCGAAGAACACGGTGAAGTCGCGGTCGACACCATGCGCTCCATCAAGCATGCGCTCGATCCGCACAATCTGATGAACCCGGGAAAGATCTTCACCTGGGCAGCTTGAGGCGTCTGCAGGCGCGGCTGCATAAGACAAGCAGCCGCGTGGGACTTGAAAGGCACGAGGAGACAAGTCACATGAACGCACCCGCTGAACTGACGGCCGAAGTACTCGCCCAGCGCCAGCGCGAAGTCGTGCAGGCGCTGATGGCCGTATTGCCGACCCATTGTTTGCTGTATCGCGAAGAAGACACCGTCGCCTACGAGTGCGACGGTCTCGCGGCCTACAGGCGTCTACCACTCGCGGTCGCGTTGCCGGAAACGGAATCGCAGGTGCAGCGCATCGTGCAGATCTGCCACCGTCTCGACGTGCCGATCGTGCCGCGCGGTGCGGGTACCGGCCTGTCCGGCGGCGCCATGCCGATCCGTCACGGCGTGGTGGTCTCACTCGCGCGTTTCCGTAAGATCGTGGAAGTCGACTCGTACGCGCGAACCGCCACGGTCCAGCCCGGCGTGCGCAATCTGTCCATCTCCGAGGCCGCCGCGCCTTACGGCTTGTATTACGCGCCGGACCCGTCGTCGCAGATTGCCTGCACGATCGGTGGCAACGTCTCGGAGAATTCCGGCGGCGTTCACTGCCTCAAATACGGTCTGACGGTGCACAACGTGCTGCGCGTGCGCGCCGTCACCATGGAGGGCGAAATCGTCGAATTCGGCTCGCTCGCGCCCGATGCGCCCGGTCTGGATTTGCTGGCCGTGCTGATCGGCAGCGAAGGCATGTTTGCGATCGTCACCGAAGTCACCGTCAAGCTGATCCCCAAGCCGCAAACCGCACAGGTCATCATGGCGAGTTTCGACGACGTGGTGAAAGGCGGCGACGCGGTGGCCGGCATCATCGCGGCGGGCATCATCCCGGCGGGTCTGGAAATGATGGACAAGCCGGCCACCCGCGCCGTCGAGGAATTCGTCAACGCGGGCTACGATCTCGACGCGGCGGCGATCCTGCTGTGCGAATCGGACGGCACACCCGAAGAAGTCGCCGACGAAATCGTCCGCATGACCGCGGTCCTGCGCGAACACGGCGCGACGCGCATTCAGATTTCCCGCTCGGAGAACGAACGTCTGCGCTTCTGGTCGGGGCGCAAAAACGCGTTCCCGGCAGCCGGGCGCATTTCGCCCGACTACTACTGCATGGACGGCACCGTGCCGCGCCGCAGTATCGGTCCGCTGCTGACGCGCATCGAGGCCATGGAGAAGACTTACAACCTGCGCTGCATCAACGTCTTCCATGCGGGCGACGGCAACATGCATCCGCTGATCCTGTTCAACGGCAACGATCAGGACGAGTGGCACCGGGCCGAAGCATTCGGTTGCGACATCCTCGAAGCGTGCGTGGAACTGGGCGGCACGGTGACCGGTGAGCACGGCGTCGGCATCGAGAAGATCAATTCCATGTGCGTGCAGTTCTCGCCCGAGGAGCGCGACGCGTTCCACGCGGTAAAACGCGCTTTCGACGCACCCGGCCTCCTCAACCCCGACAAAGGCATTCCCACCCGAGCGCGCTGCGCTGAGTACGGCAAGATGCACGTGCGCGGTGGTTTGCTGCCGCATCCGGACTTGCCGCGTTTCTAGCATTACCCCGCCCGCCGACGCATCGCGCATAGCCCGCGCGCGCGCCGCTTTGCCTGCTTTCACCCTGATTACCCGATGCGGGTCCGCTCCTGGTTGCCAGAGCGCCCCCGCCCGGTACAATCAACCGAAACACAACGAAGCAGGACACCATGGAAGAGGACGACATCGTCGCCGGGTGGTCGGAACGTGTGCGTTCGGCCAGCGCCGAAGGGCACGCGTTGCGCATCCGTGGCGGCGGCACCAAAGACTGGTACGGTCAGACGCTGGAAGGTGACATCCTCGACACGCGCGCTTATCGCGGCATCATCGCGTACGACCCGGCAGAGCTGGTCATCACCGCGCGCGCGGGCACGCCCCTGCTGGAGATCGAGGCCACGCTCGCCGAGCACCATCAGATGCTCGCTTTCGAACCGCCGCACTTCGGGTCACAGGCCACCTTCGGCGGCTGCATCGCGGCAGGAATCGCGGGTCCGCGTCGACCCGCGGCCGGCGCCGCGCGCGACTTCGTGCTCGGCGCCGTGATCATGAACGGCCAGGGTCAAAAGCTGCATTTTGGCGGCCAGGTGGTGAAGAATGTCGCCGGCTACGACGTCTCGCGCCTGATGGCAGGCTCGCTCGGCACCCTCGGGCTGATCCTCGAACTGTCGATCAAGGTGCTGCCGTTGCCGCAGGCCGAAGCCACGCTCAAATTCGACATGAACGGCACCGACGCGGTCCGCAAGCTCAACGAATGGGGCGGCCGGCCGCTGCCGATTACCGCGAGTGCCTGGCGTCATGGCACGCTGGCCGTGCGCCTCGCGGGCGCCGAGGCGGCGGTCAAGTCGGCGCGCACATCGCTGGGCGGCGAAGTCGTCGACGCGGTCGAAGCCGAACGCTTCTGGGCAGGACTGCGCGAACAGACCGACTCGTTCTTCGCCGCCATTCCGCCGAAAGCCGCGCTCTGGCGCCTCGCGTTGCCGTCCATTACGGAGCCGCTGCAACTGCCCGGCGCGCAGCTCATGGAATGGGGCGGCGCCCAGCGCTGGTGGATTACGGATACGGACGCGCAAACCGTGCGCATCAGCGCCAAGCAGGCCGGCGGCCATGCCACGATCTTCCGCACCGGCCACGGCTACGACCGCGGCGCGGGCGTATTCACGCCTCTTCCCGCGCCGATGATGAAAATCCATCGCGGCCTGAAAACCGCTTTCGACCCGGCCCGCATCTTCAATCGCGGCCGTCTCTACCCCGACTTCTGAGCGACGCGATGCAAACCAACCTCGCGGACTTCATTCGCAACACGCCGGACGGCGACGAAGCCGAAGGCATTCTGCGCAATTGCGTGCACTGCGGTTTCTGCACGGCCACCTGTCCGACGTATCAGATATTGGGCGACGAACTCGACGGTCCACGTGGACGGATCTACCTGATCAAGCAAATGGTGGAAGGCGCGCCGGTCACGCGCAGCACCCAGGTTCACCTGGACCGTTGCCTGACCTGCCGCAACTGCGAAACGACCTGCCCATCCGGCGTGAAATATGGCCGGCTGGTGGAAATCGGCCGCAAGCTCACCGAAGAAAAAGTCACGCGGCCGCTCGGTCAGCGCCTGACGCGCCGGCTGCTCGCGAGCTTCGTGCCGAACAGCGCGCTGTTCACGCCGACCATGCGCATCGGTCAGCATTTCCGGGCGCTGCTGCCCAAGAAGCTGCGCGACAAGGTGCCGGCGCGCCAGCGTCCACTCGAATGGCCGACCGCGAAACATCCACGCAAGATGCTGCTGCTGGCGGGCTGCGTGCAACCGTCGATGATGCCGAACGTCAACATCGCCACCGCGCGCGTGCTCGACGCACTCGGCGTCGAGACGCTGATCGCGCCGGACGCCGGCTGCTGCGGCGCGATCCGTCTGCATCTGGGCTACAACGACGACGCGCTCGACGACCTGCGCGCGAACATCGACGCATGGTGGCCGTACGTCGAACAGGGCGTGGAGGCGATCGTGATGAATGCGTCCGGGTGCGGCGCGACGGTCAAGGAATACGCGCACCTGTTGCGCCACGATCCGGCGTATGCGGAAAAAGCGCGCCGCGTGGTGGAATTGACGCGCGACATCGCGGAGATCCTGCCTGAGTTCGAAGAACCGCTGGTCTCGGTCACGCGGCGCCGCTCGGTTCATACGGTCGCGTTTCATCCGCCCTGCACGTTGCAGCATGGTCAGCAGATACGCGGCAAGGTCGAGCATCTGCTAACCGCGCTGGGTGTCGAAGTGCGCCTGCCCGCTGACAGCCATCTGTGCTGCGGCTCGGCCGGCACCTATTCGCTGACCCAGCCCAAGCTCTCGTATGCGTTGCGGGATCAGAAGCTCGAGCGGCTGCAAGCACAGGAGCCGCAGGTGATCGTGTCGGCGAATGTGGGCTGCATTGCGCATCTGCAAAGCGGCACCTCCACGCCGGTCGCGCACTGGATCGAACTGGTCGAGCACATGCTGTCCGTATAATCGGGTAATCGACTTTCGCTGGACTTCCGGATCCGTCATGCCCGATCTGATTCACAACCTCGAAGCGGTGCGGCAGCGCATCGCCATGGCCGCGCACGTGGCCGGACGCGATACGCGTTCGATCCATCTGCTCGCGGTCTCGAAGACTTTCCCCGCCGAAGACGTGCGCGCCGCCTACGCAGCCGGCCAACGCGCGTTCGGCGAGAACTACGTGCAGGAAGCCATCACCAAGATCGAGGCGCTCGCCGATCTGCGCGCCACGATCGAATGGCATTTCATCGGCCCCTTGCAATCGAACAAGACACGCCCCGTCGCCGAGCACTTCGACTGGGTACACTCGGTCGATCGGCTGAAGATCGCGCAGCGGCTCTCCGAGCAACGCCCGGACAACCTGCCGCCGCTGAACGTGTGTCTGCAGGTCAACATCAGCGGCGAGGTGTCGAAGAGCGGCGTGAGCATTCCCGAGGCGGTGGAAGTCGCGCACGCGATCGCCGCCCTGCCGAAGCTGAATTTGCGCGGCCTGATGGCGATTCCCGAACCGGCCGGCGGCATCGACGAGCAACGCGTGCCGCATCGGCAGTTGCGTGAGTTGTTCGAGCGTCTGCGCGACGACGGACTCGAACTCGACACACTGTCCATGGGCATGTCGAGCGATCTCGAGGCCGCCGTGCTGGAAGGCGCGACGATCGTGCGCGTGGGTACCGCGATCTTCGGCGCGCGAGATTACTCTAACTGAGCTCTAACTGAGCCTTACGAGCCTCTTCCGGCTGCTGGGCTCTTCACTGCACTTCCTTCGGAACATCATGAAAATTGCTTTTATCGGCGGGGGCAACATGGCTGCCGCGTTGATCGGCGGCCTCATCAAGCGTGGCGTCGCGCCCACTGACCTCTACGCAATCGATCCCAACGAAGACGCACGCAAGCGCAATGAGCAGCAATTCGGCATCAAGACCGGCGCTGCGGCGGATGCCACGCTCGCCGCCTACGACGCCGTCGTGCTGGCCGTGAAGCCGCAAATCCTGAAGAGCGTCGCGGAGTCTTTGGCGCCGCATCTGAATGCGTCGCAACTGGCTGTGAGCATCGTCGCGGGCATTCGCATGGGCGACATGTCGCGCTGGCTGAACGGCCACAACCGTATCGTGCGCGTCATGCCGAATACGCCGGCGCTGATCGGCATGGGCGTGACGGGTCTCGTGGCGACCGCAGGTGTGGACGAAGCGGGCCGCGCGCTCGCGTCGCAAGTGCTCGGCGCGGTCGGCGAAACGGTCTGGTTCGACGACGAAGCGAAGATCGACGCCGTCACCGCAATCTCGGGCAGCGGGCCGGCCTACGTGTTCTATTTCATCGAGGCGTTGCAGGAAGCCGCGCGCCAACTCGGCATGGACGAAGCGCAAGGCCGCGCGCTGGCCGTGGCGACCTTCACCGGCGCGGCGCAACTGGCGGCGAATTCCGACGAGCCGCCGAGCCTGCTGCGCGAACGCGTGACATCCAAAGGCGGGACCACGGCGGCGGCGCTGGCGTCGTTCGAGGCGAGCGGCATCAAGGATGCGATCGTGCGCGGCGCACTCGCCGCCGACGCCCGCGCGAGAGAAATGGGCGACGAACTCGGCCGGCAGTAAGCGCGTAAGCAGCGCATTGGAACTGGACGCCGCAGCGGTTCGATTCAAGCCGCCGCGGCGCTAGCGACGAAGAAACCCGAAGCGCTTGGGGAAAATCAAACCCACGCCGCCGCGTAATGCGCGGCGATACCGGCGAACAGCGCGCCGCCGAGCCAGTTGTTATGCCGGAACGCCGCGAAGCACGCCATCCGTTCGCGATGGCGAATCAGCGTGTAGTGATAGATCGCGCAGCCCGCGGCCGCCGCCCACCCCAGCCAGTACAGCACGCCGAAACCGAGCATCAGGCCGATACCCACGTAGATCCCCAGCGTCACCGCGTAGCAGAGCATGATCGCGGCCACGTCGAAGCGGCCGAACGTCAGCGCCGACGTGCGGATGCCGATCTTGATGTCGTCGTCGCGGTCGACCATCGCGTATTCGGTGTCGTACGCCACCGACCAGAACACATTGGCCAGCAGCATCACCCAAGCGAGCATCGGCACGTGGTTCTGAATCGCGGCGAACGCCATGGGAATGCCGAAGCCGAACGCGATGCCCAGATAAGCCTGCGGAATCGCGAAGAACCGCTTGGTGAACGGATACGAACCGGCGACGAAAAGCGCCGCCACCGAGAGTTCCTTGGTCAGCGTATTGAGCGGCAGGATCAGCAGAAAGGCCAGCAACGACAAAGCGGCGGCGAGCGCCACCGCTTCCCACGCCTTGATCTTGCCCGACGTGATCGGACGATTTTCGGTGCGCTTCACGTAACGGTCGAAATCGCGATCGGCGTAGTCGTTGATCGCGCAACCCGCCGAGCGCATCAGCACCGTGCCCACCGTGAAGATCACCAATAGCGGCAATGACGGACGACCGTCCGACGCGATCCACAGCGCGTTGAGCGTCGGCCACAGCAGCAGCAGGCTGCCGATCGGCTTGTCCATGCGCACGAGGCGCAGATACAGGGGAAGTCGGGCGAACATGGGCGGAATCGGTGAAGTGCGAGACAGTGCGGCTATTTTACGGGATGCGGACGGCGGGTCGCCGCCGCGTGAGCAAGTCCGACAAGCCGGCGGCGCAAAAAAACAAAGCCTCCCGCGCGGGGAGGCTTTGTTTGCCTTGCTTTGCATCACGTTTCAGCGCCGGCGCCGAACCGAAGCACCGCGTTGAAACCCGGGCGAAACGCCCGCTGCGCGCACCGCTTACGCCAGCATCGAGCGCAGCATCCACGCGGTCTTTTCGTGCGTTTGCATGCGTTGCGTCAGCAGGTCGGCGGTCGGCTCGTCGTTGGCGGCTTCCGTCGACGGGAAAATCGCGCGTGCGGTGCGCACCACGGCTTCCTGACCTTCCACCAGCTGGCGGATCATTTCTTCCGCAGCCGGTACGCCATCCGCTTCTGGAATGGACGACAGCTTGGCGAATTCCTTGTAGCTGCCCGGCGCATGCACGCCCAGCGCGCGAATCCGTTCAGCGATCGAATCGACCGCCAGCGCCAGCTCGTTGTATTGCGTTTCGAACATCAGGTGCAGCGTATTGAACATCGGACCCGTCACGTTCCAGTGGAAGTTGTGGGTCTTCAGATACAGCGTGTAGGTGTCGGCGAGCAGGCGCGACAGCCCTTCTGCAATCTTCTTGCGATCCTTGTCGCTGATCCCGATATTGACGTGCTGTACGGCTGCTGCGGCTTCTTTTTTGGCCATGATGACTCCTTCAAAGAGTGATACGAACCGGTCGGCAAGTGACGGTTTGCGGATAGCAAACTCGACATAACGAACGCCCGACAGTTTAGCTTAGAAAGCTGCTGCGCCCGTATGACGCGTGGCCACTTGCCGCAACCACGGCACGCCTTCTATCAGCCGCCCAGCGCGTGTTGCAGCGCCTGCGCGGCGATCACCGCGAACCCGCTCGTGACGATCGCAAAACCCACGGCCTTACGCGCCATCAACGCGTACTGCTGTTGCGCGCCGCGCGCGGCTCGCGTGCCGCCCAATGTGGCCATCATCATCGTGCTCCTTCGGTTCGTATCGATACCGGCGGGACGCAGATGCGTCCCGCTTTGCTGCATCACTCGAACTGCTGCGTGGCTGCTTACTTGTTGTTGCCTTCCGCGAGGTCGGCCAGCGCCGCGATCACGCCTTGTGCGTAAGCGGGGTCGATGCGGCGGAAATGTTCTATCTGCCTTGCGACGATCTCCTGCGGCACACCGTTGATATGGCGCGCGATGTTGCCGAACAGACGCTCGCGCTGAGCCGTATCGAAGAGCGCGAACAGCATGGCGGGTTGCGTGTAGTAATCGTCGTCGAGACGATGATCGTAACGATCCACGGCGCCCGCCGCGAGCGGCGGTTCGGACGCGTTGGCGTCCTGCGCGAAGTCGCCGAACCGGTTCGGCTCGTAATTCACATTGCCGCCGAGATTGCCGTCCGCGCGCATCGCGCCGTCGCGATGGAACGAATGCGGGCTCGGCACGCGCGATGCGTTCACCGGAATCTGATGGTGGTTCACACCGAGGCGATAGCGCTGCGTGTCGCCATACGAGAACAGACGACCCTGCAACAGACGATCCGGCGAGAAGCCGATCCCAGGCACCACGTTGGCCGGCGTGAACGCCGCCTGCTCTACGTCCGCGAAATAGTTGGCCGCGTTGCGATTCAACTCGATCGTGCCGACGTCGATCAACGGATAGTCCTTCTGCGACCACACTTTCGTGATGTCGAACGGATTGAAGCGGTACGTTGCGGCTTCGGCTTCCGGCATCACCTGAATGGCGAAGCGCCATTTCGGGAAGTTGCCCTGCTCGATATTCGTCAGCAGATCGCTTTGCGCGCTTTCGCGGTCTTGCGCGACCACTTGTGCGGCCTCGGCGTCGGTAAAGTTCTCGATGCCTTGCATCGACTTGAAATGGAACTTCACCCAGAAACGCTCGTTGGCCGCGTTGATGAACGAGTACGTATGCGAGCCGAAGCCGTGCATCTGACGGTAGTTCTGCGGAATGCCGCGATCGCTCATGAGGATCGTGACCTGATGGAGCGACTCCGGATGACGCGACCAGAAATCCCACGCGGCCACATTGCTGCGCATGTTCGTGTAAGGGTCGCGCTTTTGCGTGTGGATGAAGTCAGGAAACTTCAACGGATCGCGGATAAAGAACACCGGGGTGTTGTTACCGACCACGTCCCAATTGCCTTCTTCCGTGTAGAACTTGATCGAGAAACCGCGCACGTCGCGTTCGGCGTCGGCCGCGCCACGCTCGCCCGCAACCGTCGAAAAGCGCATGAAAAGCGGCGTTTCCTTGCCGACCTGCGCGAACACCTTCGCCTTCGTGAAACGCGAGATATCGTGCGTGACCTTCAGTGTGCCGAAAGCGCCCGAACCTTTGGCGTGGACACGGCGCTCCGGAATCACTTCGCGATCGAAGTGGGCGAGTTTTTCCAGCAGCCAGACGTCTTGCAGGACAACCGGGCCGCGCGCGCCGGCGGTCATCGAATTCTGGTTGTCGGCGACGGGTGCCCCGGCGGCATTGGTGAGCTTACGTTCGGACATGCGTGACTCCTGAATGGCTTTTATCGAAACAGAATGGGGGGAGAGGCGCGCGGCGCACTGATGTCAGAGGCTCATGCGTTGTGCGTGATGCGTCATGCGGACAAGGCCCGATCGACCAGCAGGGACAACGCGACGGTGCGCATGCTGAGCATCGACGCGACAAAGCCACCGGACGCGGCGACCGATTGTGCGGCGAGGGCTTGAGCGGGCTGCGGGTTCAGTTGCGTCATGATTTCCTCCAAGTCTTGTGGGATCGGGCGATCCATGGAGGAAACTATACCAATACTATCGAATCATCGTGTTTGATTAATTTTATCTATTCGATAGGCGCTGCAGCTATCGACACCCATGACGGGCGCCGGGCCGGCTGCCGCAGATGCGCGGCGAACCGGCCTGGAAGCGGGTGTGACCGTTAGTTGACGGCGACCGGCAAGTCGAGCTTTTTGACGCCTGGCAGATCGCAGGCGCTGATGGCATCGCAAATCGCGTCGATGGCGGGCATGCGCGTGAAGCTTTTGCGCCAGGCCAGCACGACGCGGCGATCCGGCACGGGTTCGTCGAAGGCGACGTAGCTGAGCAGGCCGGCGTCGATACCGCCGGCGTGCGGCTTGACTTCGTGCACCGACATGCGCGGCAGCACGGTAATGCCGACGCCGCTCGCCACCATATGGCGAATGGTTTCCAGCGACGACCCTTCGAAGGTCTTCTGAATACCGTCCGCGTTTTGCGAAAAGCGCATCAGTTCCGGGCAAACGCCCAGTACGTGGTCACGGAAGCAGTGGCCGCTGCCGAGCAGCAGCATGGTTTCCTGCTTCAGATCGTCGGCGTCGATTTTCGGGCGGTTTTCCCAGGCGTGACCGGACGGCAGCGCGACCACGAACGGTTCGTCGTACAGCGGGCGCAGCATCAGGCCGGTTTCCGGAAAAGGCAGGGCCATGATGGCGACGTCGATTTCGCCCTGTTTGAGCAGTTCGATCAGCTTGAGCGTGTAATTTTCCTGCAGCATCAAGGGCATTTGCGGGACGCGCTTGATCATCTGCTTGACGAGCGTGGGCAAGAGGTACGGCCCGATCGTGTAGATGACGCCGAGGCGCAGCGGCCCGATCAGCGGATCTTTGCCCTGTTTGGCGATTTCCTTGATGGCGAGCGTCTGCTCGAGGACACGTTGAGCTTGCGTGACGATCTGTTCGCCGATCGGCGTGACGCTCACTTCGCTGGTGCCGCGCTCGAAGATCTGGACGTTGAGCTCGTCTTCGAGCTTTTTGATGGCGACCGACAGGGTCGGCTGGCTGACGAAACACGCTTCGGCGGCCCGGCCGAAGTGCCGCTCGCGGGCAACCGCGACGATGTATTTCAATTCGGTGAGCGTCATTGGGGGACCAATCAGTGCGATGAGTTTGATAGGTTCTAGTTATACACCTATAGGGTCGGTTCGCCAACCTCCTGGGGTTGTGTGGGGGGCTTTTGGGGGTTGGGTTATGGGTCTTTGGTCTTTGGTCTTTGGTCTTTCCTTGCTTTCTTAGTGGTCTATTGGCGTTGCCCCTGTGCGGGGCGGCACCTACTTTCTTTGCCGCGGCAAAGAAAGTAGGCAAAGAAAGCCGCTTTGAACCGCCAACTCTTAAGCGGGTCCCCCGCGCAGCCACGGTAGTGGTCCATCTGGAATCCGTGTTCTCGCACATTCGGCGCTTGTGACAAGGCCGTCATACTTCCTGCCTCGCGCTGCGCGCTCGCCAGAACGGTGCGCGGTAAAACAAGTGGTTTGATTGTGTTTGCGGTCCTCCGCTTCGCGTCGACGAAGTGCCGACAAGCGTGGCGAGTGGGGCGAGGTGCGGCGGTATGCCACGACAGCGCCTAACGGGCAAACGCCCGCGAACAAACGCATCACCGCCAGATGAACGACCGCCACGGCGCGCGCAGCGCCGCCGGAAGAATGACGGCCGTGTCACGAAAGCCAAATGTGCGAGGGCACGGATTCCAGATGCACCACTACCGTGGCTGTGCGGGGGACCCGCTTATGAGCTGGCGGTTCAAAGCGGCTTTCTTTGCCTACTTTCTTTGCCGCGGCAAAGAAAGTAGGTGCCGCCCCGCACAGGGGCAACGCCAATAGACCACTAAGAAAGCAAGGAAAGGCCAACAAACCCCAAAGCGGGCCACAAACGCGCAGCGCAGGCAAAAAAAAACCACCAACCTCACGCCTTCAAATACTGCTCCCGAGCCCCCAGCCACCTGGCCAGATGCTGCACCACCACCTCGGGATACTTCTCCAGCAAATCAGCCGCCGCCTCCCGCGCAGGCTCAATGAGCCACTGATCATTCTCAAGATCCGCAAACCTGAGCATCGCCGCACCTGACTGCCGCGCCCCCAAAAACTCCCCCGGCCCGCGAATCTCCAGATCCCGTCTGGCGATCTCAAACCCATCGGTCGTCTCGCGCATAGTCTGAAGCCGCGCGCGCGCAGTCATCGACAAAGGCCCCGTATAAAGCAGCACACAAACCGAAGCCGCACTCCCACGCCCCACCCGCCCACGCAACTGATGCAACTGCGCAAGCCCAAACCGCTCGGCATGCTCGATCACCATCAACGACGCATTCGGCACGTCCACGCCCACTTCGATCACCGTCGTGGCCACCAGCAACTGCACCTCGTTGCGAGTAAACGCATCCATCACCGCCGCTTTCTCAGCCGGCGCAAGTCGCCCATGCACGAGGCCAACCTTCAGCTCGGGCAACGCGGCCACCAGCGTTTCATAAGTCTCGACCGCGGTCTGCAACTGCAAGGTCTCGCTTTCCTCGATCAGCGGACACACCCAATACACCTGACGCCCCGTCAACGCAGCCTCGCGCACGCGCCCGATCACCTCCTCGCGCCGCGCGTCGGACACGAGCTTGGTCAGGATCGGCGTGCGCCCGGGCGGTAATTCGTCGATGGTCGACACGTCGAGGTCGGCGTAATACGTCATGGCGAGCGTGCGCGGAATCGGCGTCGCCGACATCATCAGTTGATGCGGCTGGAAGTCACGCGCGCCGTCGGCGGCGTTCTGCGCCTTGGCGCGCAACGCAAGCCGCTGCGCCACGCCGAAACGGTGCTGTTCGTCGACGATCACGAGCCCAAGCCGCGCGAATTCGACCGCGTCCTGAATGATCGCGTGCGTGCCGATCACGAGTTGCGCCGTGCCGAGCGCGGCGGCTTCGATCGCGGCGCGCTTTTCTTTGGTCTTCAGACTGCCGGCCAGCCACGCGACGCTCACGCCAAGCGGCTCCAGCCAGCCACGTAATTTGCGCGCATGCTGTTCGGCAAGAATTTCGGTCGGCGCCATGAGCGCGGCCTGATAGCCGGCGTCGATGGCCTGCGCCGCGGCCAGCGCGGCGACGATTGTCTTGCCGCTGCCGACGTCGCCCTGCAATAGCCGCTGCATCGGATGCGGCTGAGTCAGGTCGAGCGCGATCTCGCCGCCCACACGCTCCTGCGCCGCCGTCAGCGAAAACGGCAACGCCTTCAGCAAGCGCGCGACCAGCGCGGATTCGTCACCCAGCTTGCGACGCGGCATGGCCGGCGCCGCGCGCGTGCGGCGCTCTTCGTGTGCGCGCTTGAGCGACATCTGCTGCGCGAGCAGTTCTTCGAACTTGATGCGCACCCAGGCCGGATGCGTGCCATCGATCAACGCCGTCTCATCGGACTGCACACCCGGATGATGCAGCGTGCGCACAGCCTCCATCAGCGACGGCACGCCGAGCGGCTGCAACCACGTGCGCGCAACGGCCTCAGGCAACAACTCCGGCAATGACGTACGCGACAGCGCGTTATCGATCGATTTGCGCAGATACGCCTGCGTCACGCCCGCCGTGCTCGGATACACCGGCGTCAACGCCTGCGGCAGCGGCGTGTCTTCGTCGACCACGCGCACCGCCGGATGCACCATCTCCATGCCGAAGAAACCGCCGCGCACGTCGCCGCGCACCCGCAGCCGCGCGCCGATCGCCATCTGCTTGACCTGCGAGCCGTAGAAGTTCAGGAAGCGCAGCACGAGTTCGTCGCCGGCGTCGTCATGCAGCTTCACCAGCAACTGACGGCGCGGACGATAGGCAATCTCGTTGTCGAACACCACGCCTTCGGTCTGCGCAATGCCGCCCGGCAGCAGATGCCCGATCGGCGTCAGCGAGGTCTCGTCCTCGTAACGCATGGGCAGATGCAGCACCAGGTCGATGTCGCGCGTGAGGCCGAGCTTGGCGAGCTTGTCGGCGGTTTTTTCGGCGGGCTTGGCGGAGGGCTTGGCGGAAGATTTCGCAGCGGCCTTGGGTCCGGACTTGCCGGCAGGTTTGTCGCCGAATATGCCGGCGGATTTGTCGGCAAGTTTGCCGGCGGACAGCTCGGCAACGCTGTCGGCGTGCGCGCCGCCAGATGCGTCAGCGAGCTTGCCTACGCGTTGCCCGCCAATTTCGTCAATGATCTTGCCATCCGATTCGTCGCGTTGTTGCGCAGCTTTTTCAACGCTCGACTCGGCATCCGCGCCAACACCCTGGCCCGCATCGCTCCCCGCCGCCACCGCCTTGCCCCGCGAGACGCGGCGCCTGGGTTCGGCGCTCACTTCATCGGTAACGGAGGGCAATCGGCGGTCGGACAAAGGCATGGGCTGCTTCGCAAGTACAATATCGGCTGTCAAAGGGTTCGCCGCCATACGGCGCGCGCTCTCGCGGGCCGCTCCGGCGTCCCGCAATCATAGCCGCCCGGCTCCGGCTTCGGCTCAATTCAGTCTCAATTCGCTTCCAGTCGTTCGCATGTTGACGCTTTCCGATTTCGATTTCGATCTGCCTCCCGAGCTGATCGCACAAGTGGCGCTGCCCGAGCGCAGCGCCAGCCGTCTGCTCGAGGTGAACAACCCGGCCGACGCCACCGGCGCGGCGCGCCTGATCGACCGCCGCTTTGCCGAGTTGCCCGAGTGCATCGCGCCCGGCGATCTGCTGGTCTTTAACGATACCAAAGTCCTGAAGGCGCGGTTCCTCGGCCAGAAGGCCAGTGGCGGCAAGATCGAGGTGCTGGTGGAACGCCTCACCGGCGAGCGCACGGCGCTCGCGCAGATTCGCGCGAGCAAGAGCCCGCAGCCCGGCACCACGATCCGGCTGGCGGATGCCTTCGACGTCACGATCGGCGAACGCGTCGAGCCGTTTTACACGCTGCATTTTCCGGACGACTGCCTGACCTTGATCGAGCAGTTCGGGCGCTTGCCGCTGCCGCCGTACATCGAGCACGATCCCGACTCGACCGACGAAACCCGCTACCAAACGGTGTTCGCGCAGAATCCCGGCGCAGTCGCCGCGCCCACGGCGGGCCTGCATTTCGACGAGGCGCTGCTCGCGCGCCTCGACGCCGCGGGCGTGCAGCGCGCGACGCTGACGCTGCACGTCGGCGCGGGCACGTTCCAGCCGGTGCGGGTGGAAAACCTCGCCGAGCACAAGATGCACAGCGAGTGGTATCACCTGCCGCAAGCGCTCGCCGACAAAATCGCGGCGACGCGCGCGCGCGGCAACCGCGTGATCGCGGTGGGCACGACCTCGATGCGCGCGCTCGAAGCCGCCGCGCGCGACGCCGAAGCCGCGGGCCGGCCGCTTGCCGCCGCCAGCACGGAAACCGACATCTTCATCACGCCGGGCTATAAATTTCGCGTGGTCGACCGGCTGGTGACCAATTTCCACTTGCCCAAGTCGACGCTGCTGATGCTGGTGTCGGCCTTCGCCGGCGTTGAAACCATTCGCGAGGCTTACCGCCATGCGATCGAGCAGCGTTACCGCTTCTTCAGCTATGGCGACGCGATGCTGCTCACCCGGCGCGACGTTTGAGCCCAAGACCAGCCGTTTAAAATTCGCAGTTCCAGGAGCCGCCGAGAACCCTTCCGGCGGCATTCATTATTTGCGCCGGACTGTTTTCCGGTAGCACAGGAGTTATTTCATGACCGACGGTCACCCCGTTAGCACGCGCGCCGACCACGGCGCTTATCTCGGCGATCACGTTCGCCCCGAAAACGGCCTCAAATTCGAACTGCTCGGCACCGACGGCCAGGCCCGCCGCGGCCGCGTCACGCTGAATCACGGGGTGGTGGAAACGCCGATCTTCATGCCGGTGGGCACGTACGGGACCGTGAAGGCGGTGCAGCCGCGCGAGCTGGAGGAAATGCACGCGCAGATCATTCTCGGCAACACTTTCCATCTGTGGCTGCGCCCAGGCCTTGAAACCATCGAGGCGCACGGCGGCCTGCACGGCTTCATGGGCTGGAAAAAGCCGATCCTGACCGATTCGGGCGGCTTCCAGGTGTTTTCGCTCGGCGATCTGCGCAAGATCACCGAAGACGGCGTCACATTCGCGTCGCCGATCAACGGTGACAAGCTGTTCCTGTCGCCCGAAGTGTCGATGCAGATCCAGAAAGTGCTGAATTCGGACATCGTCATGCAGTTCGACGAATGCACGCCGTACGCGACCAATAACGTGCCGACTTCGCACAAGGAAGCGGCCGATTCCATGCGCATGTCGATGCGCTGGGCGCAGCGCTCCATCGACGAATTCAACCGGCTGGGCAATCCGAACGCTCTGTTCGGCATCGTTCAGGGCGGCATGTTCGAAGACCTGCGCGACGAGTCGCTGGCAGGGCTCGCGGAGAAGGATTTCCACGGTCTGGCGATCGGCGGGCTGTCGGTCGGCGAACCGAAAGAAGACATGATGCGCGTGTTGAACCATATCGGCCCGAAGCTGCCGGCCAACAAGCCGCACTATCTGATGGGCGTCGGCACGCCGGAAGACCTGGTGGCGGGCGTCGCCGCCGGCGTCGACATGTTCGACTGCGTGATGCCGACCCGCAACGCGCGCAACGGCTGGCTTTTCACGCGGTTTGGCGACATCAAGATCCGCAACGCCACGCACAAGAATTCGCTGCGCCCGCTCGACGAGCAATGCGGCTGCTACACCTGCCGAAATTTCACTCGCGGCTACCTGCACCATCTGCATCGTGTAGGGGAAATCCTCGGTGCGCAGTTGAACACGATCCACAACCTGCACTACTACCTCGAACTGATGCAGGAAATTCGCGATTCGATCGACGCGAAAATGTTCGAGCCCTTCCGCAAACGCTTTCACGAGAACCGCGCGCGCGGCACCGCCGAGGCGCCGTGACGGCGCGGGGACCGCGGATTCAGCGGAAGAATCCGTCGGCCTCGCCGGGAAAACCTTACAATCGACTTTCGCTAACGGCGCTAAAAACGGCAAACCAGCCTTTAAACGGTTGATCCCAAAGCCGATTCGCCGCGCCGACGCGCGTCAGGCCGGTGGTAGAATAACCGGCTGATTTTTTTGATCGTTTTGACTTATAACGGAGAGACCAACGTGTCGTTCATTTCCAATGCCTTCGCCCAAGGCACCGCAGCAGGTGGCGTTGAGTCGAATCTGATGAGCTTCCTGCCGCTGATCCTGATGTTCGGCGTGCTGTACTTCATCATGATTCGCCCGCAAATGAAGCGCCAGAAGGAACATCGCAACATGCTCGCCGCCATGGCCAAGGGCGATGAAGTGGTGACGAATGGCGGCATCGTCGGCAAGGTGACCAAGGTGGGTGAAGCTTACGTCGGCGTCGAGATCTCGGAAGGCACGGAAATCACCGTGCAAAAAGCGTCGGTCACGACGATTCTCCCGAAGGGCACGATCAAGTCGCTGTAAGGCCTGCTCTCTCGCGTCCGGCGCGGCCTCGCCGGCGATCCATGCAATCCAACGCTGAATCGCCCGCGCTCATCGCCGGACGCATCGCTTCCAAGCCAACCTTCCCGTTGGACCACTCATGAATCGTTACCCCCTCTGGAAATACGCCGTGATGCTGGTGGCTCTGGTCATCGGCCTCGTGTACACGCTGCCCAACCTGTTCGGCGAAGCGCCGGCGGTGCAGGTGTCGAGCGGCAAGGCAACGGTCAAGCTCGACTCGACCACGCTGTCGGCTGTCGAAGCCGCGCTCGCCGCGAATCAGATCAAGCCGGACGACGTCACGTTCGACAACGCGTCGACCAACGCGAACATCCGCGTGCGTCTGCCGGACACCGACACGCAACTGCGCGTGAAGGACCTGCTGCAGAAGTCGCTGAACAGCGACCCGACCGACCCGCAGTTCATCGTGGCGCTGAATCTGCAAAGCGCGTCGCCGCGCTGGCTGACCGCGCTGCACGCGCTGCCGATGTACCTCGGTCTCGATCTGCGCGGCGGCGTCCACTTCCTGCTGCAGGTCGACATGGCCGGCGCGCTCAACAAGAAGCTCGACTCGGACGCTTCGGACGCGCGCACGCTGCTGCGTGACAACAATATCCGCGACGGCGGCGTGAACCGCGTCAACCAGACGGTGGTGATCAATTTCGCCGACCAGGCGACCGCAGACAACGCATCGAAGCAACTGAGCCGCAGCATCAGCGAACTCCAGTGGGCCTCGCAAGCGAGCCCGGACGGCAGCGTACAACTCGTCGGCACGTTCACGCCGACGGTGCAGAAAGCCGTGCAGGACGCCGCGCTCAAGCAGAACATCACCACGCTGCATAACCGCGTGAACGAACTCGGCGTGGCCGAGCCGGTGATCCAGCAGCAAGGCTCCGACCGCATCGTGGTCGAACTGCCGGGCGTGCAGGACACGGCGAAGGCAAAGGACATCATCGGCCGTACGGCAACGCTCGAAGCGCGCCTCGCCGATCCGGTCAACACGCATCCGAACCCGTCCGATCCGGTGCCGCCGGGCGACGAACTGTTCACGCAAGGCAACCAGACGCCGGTGCTGCTGAAGAAGCAGATCATCTTCACGGGCGACCGGATTATCGACGCCTCGGCGGGCTTCGACGAGCACCAGCGCCCGTCGGTCAATATCCGCCTGGATTCGGCCGGCGGCCGCGCGGTGCGCAGTGTGTCGCGCGACAACATCGGCAAGCCGATGGCGATGGTGCTGTTCGAAAAGGGCAAGGGCGAAGTGCTGACGGTGGCGACCATCCAGTCGGAACTGGGCGACCGCTTCCAGATCACCGGCCAGGCCACGCCGCAAGGCGCCGCCGACCTCGCGCTGCTGCTGCGCGCCGGTTCGCTGGCCGCGCCGATGGACATCATCGAAGAACGCACGATCGGCCCGAGCCTCGGCGCGGACAACATCAAGAAGGGCTTCCACTCGGTGGTGTGGGGCTTCGCGGCGATCGCCGTCTTCATGATCGCGTACTACATGCTGTTCGGCGTGATCTCCATGATCGGCCTGTCGGTCAACCTGCTGCTGCTGATCGCCGTGCTGTCCATGCTGCAGGCCACGCTCACCCTGCCGGGTATCGCCGCTATCGCGCTCGCGCTCGGTATGGCGATCGACGCGAACGTGCTGATCAACGAACGGGTGCGTGAAGAACTGCGCAACGGCGCGCCGCCGCAACTGGCGATCCAGAACGGCTACGCGCACGCCTGGGCAACGATTCTCGACTCGAACGTCACCACGCTGATTGCCGGTATCGCGTTGCTCGCGTTCGGCTCGGGCCCGGTGCGCGGGTTTGCGATCGTGCACTGTATCGGCATTCTCACGTCGATGTTCTCGGCCGTGTTCTTCTCGCGCGGCATCGTCAACCTCTGGTACGGCGGCAAGAAGAAGCTGAAGTCGCTGGCCATCGGTCAGGTGTGGCGTCCGGATACGGCGCCCGCGGGCTCGGCGGCTTACCTCGGTAGCGAAGACGCCGCGACCGACACGGCGCAAGCCGTCGCCGCGGTCGCCGCCAAGCCGTCGAAGGCGAGAGCTGCGGTCGCGCAGGCTCGCGCCGGCAAGCCGACCGTACGCCGCCGCAACGCGCCGGGTTCGTCGACTACGTCGAATACGTCGAATACGTCGAATACGCCGCAGAAACCGGGTTCATCCCGCTGAGTCCCGGAGAACAAGACCATGGAATTTTTCCGTTTCCGCAAAGACATTCCGTTCATGCAGCGTGCGTTGATTTTCAACGCGATCTCGCTGCTGACGTTCCTTGCTGCTGTGTTCTTCCTGCTGCATCGCGGGCTGCATCTGTCGGTGGAGTTCACCGGCGGTACGGTGATCGAAGTGCAGTATCCCGGCGCCGCGCCGCTCGAACCGGTGCGCGGCACGCTAGGCAAGCTCGGTTATGCCGACGCTCAGGTGCAGAACTTCGGCACCTCGCGCGACGTGCTGATCCGTCTGCCGCTCAAGCAGGGCTATACGTCCGCGCAACAGAGCGATCAGGTGATGACCGCACTGAAGGCCGAAACGCCGCAGGTGCAACTGCAGCGTGTCGAGTTCGTCGGCCCGCAGGTCGGCAAGGAACTCGCCACCGACGGCCTGCTCGCGCTGGCTTGCGTGGTGGTCGGCATCGTGATCTACCTGTCGTTCCGCTTCGAATGGAAGTACGCGGTGGCCGGCGTGATCGCGAACTTGCACGACGTGGTGATCATTCTCGGCTTCTTCGCGTTCTTCCAGTGGGAGTTCTCACTCTCCGTGCTGGCTGCGGTGCTCGCGGTGCTCGGCTACTCGGTGAACGAATCGGTTGTTATCTTCGACCGGATTCGTGAGACCTTCCGCCGCGAACGCAAGCTGAGCGTGATCGAAGTGATCAACCACGCGATCACCAGCACGATGTCGCGAACCATCATCACCCACGGCTGTACGCAGATGATGGTGCTCTCGATGTTCCTGTTCGGCGGCCCGACGCTGCACTACTTCGCTCTCGCGCTGACGGTCGGTATTCTGTTCGGTATCTACTCGTCGGTGTTCGTGGCCGCGGCGCTCGCCATGTGGTTTGGCGTGAAGCGCGAAGACCTGATCAAGGACAAGAAGGAACGCAGCGACGCGGACGATCCGAACGCGGGCGCGCAAGTCTGATCCTGTTTTAGCGTCAGACCTCGGAATGCAAAAGGCCGGTTCATGATGAACCGGCCTTTTGCGTTTACCGCCGCCCTGCCTTACCGTCGCCCTGCTTCACCGCCGCGCCGCGCCCATCCGCGGAGGCAACTGCAAGCGTCCACCTCAGCGGAACCCGAGCTTGCGCCGCGCCGCCATCAGCGCGACGAGGCTCACCACCGCGGCGAAAATCAGGTAGTAACTCGGCGCGGTCTTCGAACCCGTCGCGCTGATCAGCCACGCAATGATGAACGGCCCGAAGCCGCCGAAAATCGTCACGGCAATGTTATAAGCCAGCGACATGCCGGTCGTACGCGTTTGCACCGGAAACATCTCCGAGAGCAGACCCGGCAGCGCCGCGAAATAACCCGTCATCAGAAATCCGAACACGATCTGCATGGCGATCAAGGTGCCGAAAGTCGGATGCGCGACCAGGTACGCGAAGGCCGGGTTGATCAGCACGAGCAGCAGCAACGCCGAGATCAGCATGATCGTGGTGCGCCCGTGCCGGTCGGACAGATGGCCGACCAGCGGCGAGAACACCATCTGGATCACGCCGGTCAGTGCGATCGCCGCGAACGCGACCGAAGGCGCCAGTCCCAATTGCTTCACGCCGAAGGTCGGCATGAACAGCACCAGATACGTCGATACCGTGCCGAGCACCACCACGCCGATCGCGATCAGCAGGCGCAATTTCTGGCTGGTGAAGGTATCGCGCAGCGGCGTCGTGGTCGTTTCGGCGGCGAGGAATTCGGGTGTCTCATCGAGCTTCGTGCGGATGTACCAGGCGACCGGTCCGATGAGGAGGCCAAAGAAGAACGGCACGCGCCAACCCCACGAGGCCATCTGCTCAGGCGAGAGCTTGCCGGTGAGCAGTACACCGAAGCCGGCGGCAAGCAGCGTGGTGAGCCCCTGACTCGCCACCTGCCAGCTCGCGAAAAAGCCGCGCCGCCCCGGCACGTGTTCCGCGAGAAAGGCGGTGGCGCTGCCGAACTCGCCGCCCGCCGAAAAGCCTTGCATCAGACGGGCCAATACAAGAATCACCGGTGCGGCGAGGCCGATGCTCTGATAGGTCGGCAGGACCGCGATGATTAACGTGCCGGCCATCATCAGCAGGATCGAGAGTGTGAGCGCCGCCTTGCGGCCGGCGCGGTCGGCGTAGGCGCCGATCACGATCGCGCCGAGCGGCCGCATGAAGAACGACACGCCGAAGGTGCCGAGCGTGAGAAGCAGCGAGACCGTGTCGTTACCGGCCGGGAAAAACAGCTTTGCGATGACCACCGCGAAAAAACCGTACACCACCAGATCGAACCATTCCAGCGCGTTGCCGATCGAGGCCGCGACCACCGCGCGCCACGAACTTTGCCGGCTCCCCGTGAGGCTTGCTGCTGTCGTTGCGTTCATGCAGATCTCCAATTCGCGCGGAATATTATTCATGTGGGCGTGACGCCCTGAATGCCCGACTGGATGCGCGCACAACCAGTGCGGTGCCTGCGCTCTATGTACCCGAAAAATTAATACGGCGCGAGTGCGAAATTGCGCTATGCCGCTGCATAAGGCTTCCGGCGTCTCAGGCGGCCAATAAAAAACCGCTTCGTCGCCAAAGCGAACGAAGCGGTTTTTTTGTTGCGACGCAACGGTCGTGCGATTCAATACCCGCACGCGGCAGACGCGTTAAGCATTTATTGCTTGATGCCTTCGGCCTGAATATGCAGCTTGGTATCCATATTGAAGCCGTACTTGGCGCCGAAATCCATGCCGTAGTCAGCGCGGTTGAAATGGGCGCTCGCTTCCACGCCGCACACTTCACGCTTGAGCACCGGATGCGGCATGCACTTGAACGACTCGATCTTCAGATTCAGCGGCTTGGTGACACCGTGCATCGTCAGATTGCCGATCACTTCGACCGGCTTGTCGCCGTCGAACTTGATCTCGGTGCCCTTGTACGTCACCGAAGGATATTTGGCGACATCGAACAGCGCATCCGTCTTCAGATGCTCGTCGAGCTTGCTGTTGCCGGTGTCGATCGAAGCGGGATCGACCGTCACGTCGACGGTACCGGTTTTAGCCGAACGGTCGAGCGTGACCGTGCCGGAGCTCTTGGCGAACTTGCCGCGCCACACCGAAAGACCGCCGAAGTGATCCGCCTCGAAGCTCGGATACGTGTGGGTCGGGTCGAGCTGATAGGTATCGGCCGCCGCGAACGCGCCCAGCGAGAAAGAAGAAGCGAGCGCGCCGATGGCGATCAACATGGATGTTTTCAATTCGTGCTCCTAGGTTCCAGAAAAAAGCTGCCCCGCCCGAGCGGCGCGGCGAACGTCACTTATGTGCTGCAACGATATGAAACTTGATGACCACTTCGTCGGCGACCACCGAGGTGTCTTTCCATTCGCCGGTGCCGATATCGAACTGCGAGCGCTTGATCGGGAGTGAACCGTCGAAGGTTTGCACCGCGCCCTGCTGGGATACCGTAACCGGCACCACCACGGTCTGCGACTTGCCCTTGATGGTCAGCTTGCCGGTCACCTTGAACTGGTTGCCGCCGGCCGGCGCAATCGCGCTCGAGACAAAAGTGGCACTCGGATACGTCTTCGCGTCGAACCAGTCCTTGCCGCGCACCTGGTCGTTGTAGCTTTCGTCGCCGAGATCGTAGCTGGCCACGTCGATGCTGAACTGCGCACTGCCGTCGGCCGGTTTTGCCGGATCGAACTTGACCTGCGCGGTGAATTTACCGAATTTGCCTTCCACCGGCACATTCATCTGTTTCGACGTGGCCGTCACCGAACTCTTCGCGACGTCGACTTGCGCCATGGCGCTGCCGGCCACGGTCAACGAGGCCGCGGCAAAGGCGGCGAGCATGTAGCGATAAAACGAAACCTTCATGGTTGTCCTTATTTGAGGAAAGGGAGCATGCGCGAAAGCAGGCCGTCGCGATCCAGCCATTGATGCTTGAGCGCGGCCGCGACGTGCAGCGCGACGAGCACGAGCAGGGTGTAATTCAGCGTGATATGTACGTTCTTCAGCAGTTCCTTGAGGTGCGGGTCCGGCGCGATCAGGCGCGGCAGCGGAATCAGCCCGAGGTACACCACCGGCACGTTGGCCGCCGAACTATAGAGGTAGCCCGAAGCGGGAATCGCGATCATCAGCACGTACAGCAACACATGTACGAGATGCGCCGCGCCACGCTGCCAGACCGGCATGCGGCGGGGCATCACGGGCGCCGCGTGCGTGGCGCGCCACAGAATGCGCAGGACGGCGAGCGCGAATACCGTCACACCGATCCACTTGTGCCACGAAAAATACTTCAGCTTGGTGGGCGTGAAGCCCGGGATATCGGTCATCACCCAGCCGAGCGCGAAGCCGCATACGATCAGCAGCGCGATCAGCCAATGCAGGGCAATGGCAGTCGGCGAATACGATTCCCGGCTACTGAATGAAGGATTGAGTGCCATGACAGGTCAACGCAAGCTAAGAGAGGTTAACGGCGCAGTCCGCGTGAATATTCCGGATGCCGATGCGCAAGGCATCGGTTCATCTGAACGGACAATGCCTGCGGCGACACGCGCCAAGGCGGCCATGCTACCCGAACCGGAAAAAACTGGCAGAGCGTTGCCGGAGGCCACCCACGCGGAGTTTCAGCGCCCATGCCGCACGCATTGAACAATTAGGGACGGAGGCTGTCAGAGCTAGACGGATGCCATGTAGGATTAACCGCCCGCCGTCGTGCGCCCTGGCTCACAATCGTCACAATCCGACCTCGGCGCAACAGCCGGTGCGACGGCGGGGCGCCTTTGGTACTATTGCTCCACACTTTCATCAGACCTGCCAAAGAAACGGGCATTGCACGCTTCCCCTCACACTGTCAGCCCTTTGCCCTATGGAACATGACAACCTGATCGCGTGCCATGAGTGCGATACGCTGTTCCACAAACCCCGGCTTGTCGGGCGCACGCTCGCGCGCTGTCCGCGCTGCGGGGCTACGCTTTATCGCGGCGTCTCCCGCAAGCTCGACGCCATCAGCGCCATGACGCTGGGCGCGCTGATCACCTTCCTGATCGCGCAGGGCTTCCCGATCGTCGAACTCGAAACCAACGGCATCACGTCGCAGACCACGCTGTTCGGCGCGCTCGTCGCGCTGTGGGACGAGGACATGCAGATCGTCGCGGTCATGGTGTTCTGCTCGACCATCCTGTTCCCGCTGACCGAACTGGTCGCACTGCTCTATGTGCTGATTCCGCTACGCGCCGGCTATGTGCCGCGCGCCTTCAACCGGGTGCTGCGCGCCATTCAATTCGTGCGCCCGTGGGGCATGATTGAAGTCTTCATGCTCGGGATACTGATCACCATCGTGAAGATGGTGAGTCTCGCGCGCGTGATTCCCGAGGCGGCGTTGTTTGCGTTCGGCGTGCTCACGCTGATGCTCGCCGTGGTGGTCACGTTCGATCCGCGCATTCTGTGGGACCTCGCCGACGAACTGGGCGCCCGCGACCAACGGCCGCTGCCGCGCACTTCCGCCGACAGCGCGGCCGCCGCCGTCAACTCGGTCGCCGGACCGCCCGCTCCGCCAGACGTGCGTGGCGCGGAGCCAACCGCGTTGCCGCCGGTGCCGCCGGTGCCACGTCGAGGATGAGCACGCCATGAAATACATCACCGCGAGACGCGCGGGCCTCGTCAGTTGCCACGCGTGCGGACGCGTCGAGCCGCGCATTCGCTCCGTCACGGCGCAGCACTGTTCACGGTGCGGCGCGCACCTTCACTCGCGCAACCCCGACAGCCTGATGCGCACGTGGGCGCTGCTGATTGCCGCCGCGCTCCTGTATATTCCCGCGAACCTGCTGCCGGTGATGCACACGGCGTCGCTGCTCGGCTCCGAAGACGACACCATCATGAGCGGCGTCGTCTACTTCTGGACCTCGGGCGACTGGCCGCTCGCGGTGATCGTGTTTATCGCCAGCATCATGGTGCCGATGCTCAAGCTGAGCGTGCTGGTGCTGCTCACCATCACGGCGCAGCGCCGTTCGCGCTGGCGGCCCGACCAGCGCATCACGCTTTACCGGATGGTCGAGCGGATCGGGCGCTGGTCGATGCTGGACGTGTTCGTCGTCACGCTGACCGTCGCGCTGGTGCGCTTCAAATCGCTTGCCGTCATTACGGCCGGCCCGGGGGCGATCGCCTTCGGCTCGGTGGTGATTCTGACCATGCTGGCCTCCATGCAGTTCGACCCACGGCTCATCTGGGATCACGTGGAAGGCAGCGTGCAAGGCGGCGTGAAGCGCAATACCCAAAAACCTCAGGACCTCAAACATGACTAGCCCGCAAGAACCGACGCCCGCCTCCGATGCGCCGCGCAACGATTCGAACGGACCGAAGCTGCCGCCCCAACTCCCAGACCCGGAAATCGAACCGCGCAGCCGCTGGCTGCCGTCTCTCGTCTGGGTGATTCCGCTGATCGCCGCGCTGATCGGCATCGCGCTCGTGATCAAATCGGTCACCGCGAAAGGCCCGACCATCACGATCAGCTTCGTCAGTGCCGAGGGGCTCGAACCGGGCAAGACCAAGGTGAAGTACAAGGACGTCGACGTCGGCTCCGTGAAGACCATCACGCTGTCGAAAGATCTGTCGCACGTACTGGTACAGGTGCAGTTGACCAAGGAAGGCGAAGACTTCGCGGTCAAGGATTCGCGCTTCTGGGTGGTGCGGCCGCGCGTCGGCGCGAGCGGCGTGTCGGGTCTCACCACGCTGCTCTCGGGCGCGTATATCGGTGCGGACGCCGGGCACTCGCCGGATACCGAGAAGGACTTCGTCGGCCTTGAAACGCCGCCGCCGATTACCGGCGACCAGAAGGGTCACCAGTTCGTGCTGCACGGCGACTCGCTCGGCTCGATCGACATCGGCTCGCCGATCTTCTACCGGCGCGTGCAGGTCGGCCAGGTGGTCGGCTTCTCGCTCGACAAGGACGGCACCGGCGTGACCATGCAGGTCTTCGTGTCCGCGCCGTTCGACCAGTACGTCGGGACCAATTCGCGCTGGTGGCATGCGAGCGGCGTCGATCTGCGGCTCGATTCCAGCGGCTTCAAGCTGAACACGCAGTCGCTCGCCACGGTGATCGTGGGCGGCCTGTCGTTCCAGTCGCCGCCGGGGCAAGGCGTGGGCGCGCAGGCGCCGAACAACATGACCTTCCGCCTCGGTTCGGATGAAGCCGATGCGATGCGCGAGCCGGACGGCGTGCCGCTGCGCGTGGTGATGAACTTCAACCAGTCGCTGCGCGGCCTGTCGATCGGCGCACCGGTCGATTTCCGCGGCATCGTGCTGGGGCAGGTGACCAACATCGGCATCGACTACGATCCGAAGACGCGCAGCTTCACCATGCCGGTCACGATGAACCTCTATCCGGACCGCCTCGGCAGGCGCTTCCGCGAAACCGCGCCGGCACCGGGCAGCCTCGCGGGTCAAACCATGCTGCAACAGCTCGTCAAACACGGTTTGCGCGGCCAGTTGCGCACCGGCAATCTGATTACGAGCCAGTTGTACGTGGCGGTGGACATCTTCCCGAAGGCGCCGCCGGCAACCGTCGACGTGGCGAGCGATCCGCTTGAACTGCCGACCATTCCGAACACGCTCGACGAGTTGCAGCTCCAGGTCGCCGACATCGCGAAGAAGCTCGACAAGGTGCCGTTCGACCAGATCGGCAACAACCTCAACAGTGCGCTGAAGAATGCCGATCAGCTCTTCACGCGACTCGACAAGGAAGTGGTGCCGCAGGCCCGCGATACGCTCGCGGCGGCGAAGCAAACCTTCGGTTCGGCTGAGGCGACGTTGCAGCAGGACTCGCCGTTGCAGTCCGATGTTCATCAGGCGCTGCAGGAACTGACGCGCACGTTGCAGTCGCTCAATGCGCTGTCGGATTATCTGGAGCGCCATCCCGAATCGCTGTTGCGCGGTAAAACAGGAGATAAACCATGATGCTTGCCCGGCTTCCTCGCCCGCCGCGCGGGTTCGCGCGCGGCGCCGTTCTTGCCGGCGCTCTGGCCGGACTGGTGACGCTCGCGGCGTGCTCGTCGCCGTCGAGCCGCTTTTATACGCTGGGAGCGGATAGCGCTGCCGGAGCCGCCGCGCCGGTCAGCGCCCGCACGGCGGCTGCGCCCGCGTGGCTGATCGAAGTCGCGCCGATCGACGTGCCGCCGCAGGTGTCGAAGAATCAACTGGTCGTGCAAACCGGACCGACGCAGGTCAAAGTGCTCGAGGAAGAGCGCTGGGCCTCACTGCCCGGCGACGAGATCCGGCGCGCGTTGTCGACGAGTCTGACGCAGCAGCTCAACACGATCGACGTGTTCGGCACCGCGCACCCGGATGCCACGCCGGTGTATCGGATCAGCATGAATGTGCAGCGCTTCGAGTCATGGCCGGGTTCACATGCGTTGATCGACGCGGTGTGGAGCGTTCGCGCGGTACGCAGCAACACGGTGATGACGTGCCGCAGCGTGGTCAGCGAACCGGTGAGCGGCGGGTATGACGCGCTGGTCGACGGGCATCGGCGCGCGCTGCAGCGGATTTCCGCGCAGGTGGCTTCGGCGGTACAGGCCATGGCTGCCGCTGCTCCGCAAGGTCAAGGCGCCAAGGCGACCTCTTCTTCGGCAAAAGGAGCGACTGTGAGCGCGGCAGTGCCGGCGTGTCCTTCAGCGGACAGCGCTGCGGGAGCCGGCGCCTGAAGTGTTCGACTCGCTCAAACGACTCATCAGGAAATGGCGCGCTTCGCGCGACGGCGGTCACCAGCTCGATGCGCTGCTGGCGATCGCCGACCGCACTGCCCCCTATCCGGAGCGCAGTGAGTGGCTGATCGAGCTCGCTCACTGGATTCGCCGGGGCCGCGTGGTCCAATCCGGCGCCACCGCTGAAGACACCGCTAGCCACTCGATCCCTGCGCACACGCGAATCCGCTACCTCCTGCATGTGCTGGATCGCAATCCCGTCTGGAAGGCCAACGTCGCCGGCATTCTGCGTGCTCTGCTGCGCGAGAGCGACGGCCTTTCGCTGCTGTGCGACGCCGGCATGCCCGTGCATTCGGGCTTCTTCGGTGCGCTGTTCGAGCGGCTCGAAGCAGCGTTGATTCCGCCCGCGCCGAACCGGCGCGACCTCACCGCGATCGTCACGCTCATGTTCAGCTCGGAGCGGGACGCCGAATGGATCGGCGCGCTTTCCACCGATCTGCTGATCCGCATTCACGCGCTTTTCGACTACGCGGCGGACGAAGACGAACAACGCGACGCCACGCCGTTTTCGCTCGACCTGCTGGCCGCGCTGCATAACCTGACCTGCCAGATCAGCTCGACGGGCCTGTCGCAAACCGTGCGCAGCCGTTTGGGCGGAGCCGATCCGGACGAGCACGGCTTCGATCACGCGCACCGTGGACGCGACGGCCATGACGCCCACGAGGCCAGCGACATGCGCGTCGCGATGGAAAAGCAGCCGTTCTACCGGCTCACGCGTGCGATGCTCGCCGTCGAAGCCGCGCATCAGGCGTTCGTGGCGGGCGCCCCGCAAGACCCGCTGCTGCACGAGGTCAACTATCTGCGGCTGCTGCTCGACGAATGCCGCGGCGCGACCGACAACGTCTTCGCGCACCTCTATCGCAACGGCGTGAGCGTCGACATCGTGTTCCAGGTCGAACGGATGCGCATGCGGATCGTGCGCGCCGAGCATCTGCTCAATGCATGGATGGCGCACGACGATCCGCACGCCGGCGCGCGTCTTACCGCCGAACTCGTCGACGCGAATCATGCGAGCCAGAGCGTCGCGCATCTCATGCGCAGCAACTTTTCTCTGCTGGCGCGCAAGGTCGTCGAATACAGCGCCGATACGGGTGAGCACTACATCGCCCGCGATCGCACCGAATATCTGAAGATGCTGCGCATGGCGGCCGGCGGCGGCCTCGTCACCGTCGTCACGGTGTGCGTGAAATTCGCCATTACGGGCGCGCATTTTCAGGCGATGTTCGAAGGGCTGCTCGCCGGCATCAACTACGCGGCCAGCTTCCTGCTGATGCACTTTCTGCATTTCTCGCTCGCCACCAAGCAGCCGGCCATGACCGCGCCGACGCTCGCGCGGGAACTCGACGGTGTCGGCACGCCGGCGGGGGTCGACAGTTTCGTCAGTTCGGTGACCGCGCTGATGCGCACCCAGGCCGCCGCGGTACTGGGCAACGTGCTGCTGGTGTTCCCCGTGAGCCTCGGCGTGCAACTGCTGTGGCACGCGCTGTTTCACGCCGACATCATTTCACCGGCGAAGGCGCACGCCACGCTGCATTCCTTCTCGCTCTGGGGGCCCACGCCGTTCTATGCCGCGTTGACCGGCGTGCTGCTGTGGTCGTCCAGCCTGCTCGCGGGTTGGGCGGACAACTGGTTCGTGCTGCATCGCGTCGCCGACGCCCTCGCCTACAACCGCCGTCTGCGCCTGACGCTCGGCGCGGCCGGCGCCAACCGGATCGCACGGTTCTGCCGCGCGAATGTGGCCGGAGTCGTCGGCAATATCACGCTCGGGCTGATGCTCGGCCTGGTGCCGGCGATTCTCACCGCGTTCGCGTTCTCCTTCGAAGTGCGGCACGTAACGCTCAGCGCCGGTTCGATCGGCGTCGCGCTCGGCGTGCTCGGCAAGGACGCGCTGAAGCTGCCGGAGTTGTGGTGGGCAGTGGCGGGTGTCGGCAGCATGGCGATACTCAATGTGGCGGTGAGTTTCGCGCTCGCCTTCTATATGGCGGTGAAATCGCGCGACTTGCGGCGCAACGCGGTGCGCTCGCTGCGCGGCGCGATCTGGCAACGGGTGTTCCGGCATCCGCTGGAGCTGGTCTGGCCGGCAAAAACGGCGCGCGCGGTCAGATAGCGCGTCGCGGTGGAAACCGCTCGCCGCGCCGCCGCGCAAGCGGGCGCGCTTGCCGCCAGACGATCGCGCATGGCGGCTCAGCCCGACCGCGTACAATAGCGCCTTATTCAACGCCTTCCGGCAACCTCAATGTCCTTCGATTTCTTCCTCCCTTGCCCGCGCGGCCTTGAAGCCTCGCTCGCGGCTGAACTCGCCGAAATTGCCGCCCAGCACCTGAACGGCGCGCCGTTCACGGCCGGCGCACAAGTGCCGGGCGGCGTGCATTTCCGCGGAGGCTGGGCTGCCGGCATGGCCGCCAACCTGTATTCGCGCCTCGCGAGCCGCGTGCTGCTGAAAATCGCGCATCGCCCGTATCGCAGCGAGCAGGACATTTACGCGCTCGCCGTCGAACAGCGTTGGGAACAGTGGTTCTCCGCAAACGAAACGCTGCGCGTAGACGTCACCGCGATCAAATCGCCGCTGCGCAGCCTGGAATTCACCACGCTGCGTGTGAAAGACGCGATCTGCGACCGTCTGCGCGAAGTCAGCGGCGCGCGTCCGAGCATCGACACCGCCATGCCCGACGTGCGCGTGTTCGCGTTTCTTACCGCCACAGACTGCACGCTGTATCTCGACACCTCGGGCGATCCGCTCTTCAAGCGCGGCTGGCGCCTCGACAAGGGCGCGGCGCCGCTGCGTGAGAATCTGGCCGCGGGCATTCTGCGTCTGACCGGCTGGACCGCCGGCACGCCGCTGTACGACCCGATGTGCGGCAGCGGCACGTTCCTCGCCGAAGCCGCGCAGGTGGCGCTGAAGATCGCGCCGGGCGCGGAACGCCGCTTCGGCTTCGAAAAGCTCAAGCAATACGAGGCCAAGACCTGGCAAGCGCTCAAGGCCGCCGCGCTCGACGCGAAACATGCCGCGCGTAGCTCGCGTGCCGATCTGCAGATCTTTGGCAGCGATATTTCCGGCGACATGCTCGACAAGGCGCGCGCCAACTTCCAGCGTGCCGGCCTGCCGTCAATTCCGCTCAAGCAGATCGACGCGCGCAACATGACGCCGCCCCGTTCCGCCGCAGGCATTCTCGTCGCCAACCCGCCCTATGGCGAACGGATCGAAGTGCGCGGACGTAACGCGCGCGGCGAGCTACGCGAAGGCCGCGGCAATCGCGAGAGCCGCGAAGATGAGGGCTTTCGCCGCGCTCAGGAAGAAACGCCGGATAGCGAATTCTTCCATTCGCTCGGCGACGCGCTCAAGCAACGCTTCACCGGTTGGCATGCGTTTATCCTGACGTCGGATCGCAAGTTGCCGGGACAGTTGCGCCTGCGTGAATCGACCAAGACGCCGCTCTTTAACGGCGCGCTCGAATGCCGCCTGTTCCGCTTCGACCTGATCGCGGGCAGCGTGCGGCAACGGCCGCAAACCGATACGCCAGCGGCTTGAGACCTATCGTTTCCAGCACCGCTGCAAGGCGATAAAAACCGCGAGCCGTGAACCGGCCTCGCGGTTTTTTTTCGCCTGCCGTGTGCTTTAGCCCCGCCACTTCTTTGCTCGCTCCTGCCACCCCTACTGACACCACGCTGTCAGTAGCACCCCCGCACACTCCCTCTCACGCCATCCGGCGCTTTGCACGGCTTACCCGCCATCCATAGGAGAGTGACATGTCCGCAGCATCCAAAGTTGTTGCATGGTTCGAGATTCCGTCCGTCGATTTCGATCGCGCCGTTCGTTTCTACGAAGCCGCGCTCGACGTCAAACTGAACGTGCAGGACATCGGCGGCCAGCCGATCGCCGTGTTCGGCTATGAAGAACCGGCCACCGGCGGCGCGATCGTCCACAGTCCGTCGATGACGCCGACAGGCGACGGCGTGCTCGTCTACCTGAACGCGCAGCCGACCGTCGACGCCGTGCTCGCGCGCGTCGAAAAAGCCGGCGGCAAGACCGACGGCCCGGTGATCAAGCTGCCGCAAGACATCGGCTATATCGCGTTCTTCACCGATACCGAGGGCAACCGCCTCGGCCTGCATTCGCGGACCAACGGTTAAGCAACTCGACGTCCGTGCGCGGCGGCCGCCACGCGCCACGCACGGACGCTGACCGGAGCGCGGCATGCGGCGCTATCATCGCGCGACTGCCCCTGTCCTCCTCTACCCAACGCCCACGATGACGCGCCGCGCCGACCGCCTGTTCCAGATCGCCGAGCTGCTGCGCGGACGGCGTCTGACCACCGCGCAGCAGCTCGCCGACTGGCTCAACATCTCACTGCGCACGGTCTATCGCGATGTACGCGATCTGCAACTGTCAGGGGTGCCGATCGAAGGCGAAGCCGGCATCGGCTACCGCTTGAGCCGCACGGCGAGTTTGCCGCCGCTCACCTTCACCGCCGACGAACTGGCCGCGCTCGCCGCGGGCGCGCGCATGCTCGAATCGTGGGGTGGCGCCGGTTTCGCGGGCGGCGCGCGCGGGGCGCTCGCCAAAATCGCCTCGGCCATGCCCGCCGACAAACGCGCGACGCTGGAAAGGCTGGCGGTCTTTGCGCCGTCGTTTCACATCAAAGGGGATTTTTCCGCGCAACTCGACGCGCTGCATCGTGCGATCGACACGCGGCACGTGGTGAGCTTTGCCTACGTCGATGTGAACGGCGCGGCGACCGAGCGTCGTGTCTGGCCGCTTGCGCTCGCCTACTGGGGCGCGCGCTGGACGCTCGGCGCATGGTGCGAACTGCGCGGGGATTTCCGCAATTTCGGACTGGAGAAGATCCAGAATCTTCAGGTGCGCGAACAGTATCCGGATCAGGAAGGCAGACGGCTTGCGGATCTGTTGCGGCATGTGAATGCGAAGCCGAAGTGACGATCGCGGTTTGCCGTGGGGAGGCAAACCGCGAACTCATTTCAAGCAGCTTTACTCGACCGCTTTCACCATATCCTCAATCACCTTCTTCGCATCGCCGAACACCATCATCGTCTTGTCCATGTAGAACAGGTCGTTGTCGAGACCGGCGTAGCCTGCTGCCATCGAACGCTTGTTGACGATCACCGTGCGCGCCTTGTACGCCTCGATAATCGGCATGCCCGCAATCGGCGACTTCGGATCGTTCTTCGCCGCCGGGTTCACCACGTCGTTCGCGCCGAGCACCAGCACCACGTCGACCTGCCCGAACTCGCCGTTGATGTCGTCCATTTCGTAGACCATGTCATAGGCGACTTCGGCTTCGGCGAGCAGCACGTTCATGTGCCCAGGCATGCGGCCGGCCACCGGGTGAATCGCGTACTTCACCTCGATGCCTTTCTCCACCAGCTTGTCGGTCAGTTCCTTCAACGCATGCTGCGCGCGTGCGACGGCGAGGCCATAACCCGGCACGATCACCACGGTTTCGGCATTGCCGAGCATGAACGCTGCATCATCGGCCGAGCCGGATTTCACCGGACGCTGCTCAGCCGACCCACCTGCCGCCGCCGCGCCCGGCTCATTGCCGAAGCCACCGAGAATCACGTTGAAGAACGAGCGGTTCATCGCCCGGCACATGATGTACGACAGAATCGCACCGGACGACCCCACCAGCGAGCCCGCGATGATCAGCATCGGATTGTTCAGCGAGAAGCCGATACCCGCCGCCGCCCAGCCCGAATACGAGTTCAGCATCGACACGACCACCGGCATGTCCGCGCCGCCGATCGGAATGATGATCAGCACGCCGAGCACGAACGCGATCAGCGTCATGATGATGAACGGCAGCCACGATTGCGTGAGAAAGAAGATCACGCCGAAGCCGAGCATCGCGAGCGCGAGCAGCAGGTTGATCAGATGCTGCCCGGCATACACGACCGGCGCGCCCTGGAACAGCCGGAACCTGTACTTGCCCGACAGCTTGCCGAACGCGATCACCGAACCCGAGAACGTGATCGCGCCGACGAACGTGCCAATGAACAGTTCGACGCGATTGCCATACGGCAGGAAGCCCGGCGCGGTGTTCTCCGGATCGACGAGACCGAACGCGGACGGCTCCGACACCACCGCATACGCGATACACACGGCGGCGAGACCGATCAGCGAGTGCATCGCCGCCACCAGTTCCGGCATCTTGGTCATCTCGACGCGCGCGGCGACGAACGCGCCGACCGCGCCGCCGATCACCAGCGCGACCAGCAGCAGACCGAGACCCAGGCCGAGGTTCGAGCCGAGCCCGTTCGCCTGCTTGACGATCAGCGCGATGGTGGTGAGGATCGCGATCGCCATG